>CAZLII010000129.1:0-9304 GCA_964559065.1 uncultured Nitrospirales bacterium
CGGTGCGGCCATATAGTTCGGTGCTCAGCCCCCGAGGCATTCACGATCACTTCCCCGATTGGCGCAATTACCGGGAGTACGGCGGCGGGATGGTCACCGACTGGGGCGCCCATCACCTCGATATCGCCCAATGGGGACTGGGAATGGATGAAAGCGGCCCGGATGAGATTCACCCGCCGGACGACCCGGAGGCGAAATACGGCGCCGTTCTTCACTACGGAAAGGACATCCGGGTTATCCATACCCAGAAAGGCTTTGGCGCGCATTTCTTCGGCGACGAGGGCGAAGTCAACGTTGGCCGGGGAAGACTCGAATTCTGGCGTGATGGGAAAAAAGTGGCGGGCTTCGCCAGTCGCGAAGACGGCGGCTCTCTCGGTTCCGTCATCAGCCACATTGAGAAGGATTTTCTAAGCGACGCGAAGATCAGGCTCTACAAGAGCAGGGATCACATCCGGGACTTTCTGGACTGCGTCGAAGCGCGGACCAAGCCGATTACACATGAGGAAATCGGCGGAAGGAGCGCCATCTGCTGCCACTTGATGAACCAGGCCTATTACAACCGCGCAATAATCAAGTGGAATCCCAAAAAGATGCGTTTCGCCGACGACAGCGGCAAGCCCGAATGGCTCACGCGTGAGTACCGCGCTCCCTGGAACGTCTAGCGGCGCGTGTCAGTCGCTTCGGGCCGTGAAGCCGCCGAAGGTGTCGAATAATTAGGATGCGATTGCATATTAGGGTCCTGAAGCGGTATCATATGGAGGTGTCTGCCTTTGTATTTTAGCCGCCAGGTGGGTTCTGAATTGACTGGGGGTCTGATATGAAGATGCCAGCCATCGCGCTCATCACTTCCTTTGGGGTGATGCTTGTCGGTGCTATCGTGGGGAACTACCTGGAATCCTCGGGAACCCTCACGCGGGAAAGCATCGGCGCCCGGGGCGTCGCCATAATCATAATGGTCTATTTCGTCCTGTTCTGCGTCATTGCCTTTGCAGCCGTTCCCCTGGCGCTGCGCGCATTTCTCGTGATGCAGACAAAAGCCGGCAACGGAGAAATCGCCGTCATCAAATGGCTGCAGGCGCATGAGCAGTCTGTCGTGTTTGGCTTCTGGTGTCTTTTCATTGTGGGGCTGGTGATTGCATTCACCCTGGCCAGGAATGAAATTCTCAATCTTCTGAAGTGATCCCAATGGAGTGTCGGCAGTGCAGACGACCTTTTCAGAGCGAGGACAGGGTGGCGTCCATTTCCGGAAGTGTCATGGGTGATGAATACACCGACGTCTACTTCTTCTGCCCCGTGTGTGACCAGTATACCGTGGCCCAATGGCGGGACAACTTCACCGGCACGGAAACACTGAATGTTGCCGGGCCTGTTCCGAAACAAACCGCAGAGAAACAGATCGAGTTGATAGCGCAATGCGTCCAGCCCTGGAAGAAGAAATGCCGGTGCGAAGCCCATCGAAAATACTTCAACAATTTGCTTGACTGACGCTGATGACGCCTTTCCGTCGGGTCGTTTTGCTTGTGGGGTTGCTACTGTGAAGGCACTGTTCTGTATTCTACTCGTTTTTTTTCTGGGACTGGGGATTTTGCAGGTTTTGGCGGATCGCATCGGCGTGTGGCCGGCCTGGAGCGGACCGCTTTGGGCAAGATTGAAAACGCCGCTGATAGTCATCGGCGGAATCGCGCTTTTTATAGTTCTGATCGCATGGTTGCGGGCTTCAAACCAGAAGCGCCTGGAAGACCTGCAGCAATACTGCATGGAACAAGGCTGGACCTTTTCACTCAATGATACGCTGGGACTCAAAGACCGGGTCGAACAGATATTCTATGACCGGAAGTTCGAACCTTCCTGCATCCGGACCGTCGAAACAGGGAACCGCGCCATATACCTCTTCGACTGCTGGCACAAACACAAGAATGCGGCCGTCCGCGTAAGGGAGCACCGCGCAACCTGTTGCCTGATCGAATCCGGACAATTTCGCCCCGTCATGGAACCCCTGGTGATCACCGAATACCTTCTCATTAACGAAACGCTCTTGGGAGAAGTGCTCACCCTGAACGACTCGCCTTTTTCGCGGAAATTCGTCGTACACGCCAGGGCACCCAACGACGCCAGACAGACCCTCACCCCGGCACTTCAAGCCATTATTCTCCAATATAAAGAGAAATTTTCTGACACATATCTGCACATTGCAATTGGATCATCCGGCGCTGTGTTGATGACCGAGGAAACGCTCGACCACGATCGCTGGCAGGACATCATTGCCCTTGCGCTTGCGATTGAAACGACCGTCTTTTCCAAACTGTTGCATGGGGAATAATTAAGTGTCATGCTATGATTCAGCGGAGCGGTCTGTGAGGCGACCGGCCTTGTGTACAACCATTGAACTGTTGGGAGAAACGCCATGCAATACAGAGACTTGGGACATTCGGGAATCAGTGCATCGGTGGTGGGTTTGGGCACTTGGGTGACGGGTGGCGGCGAGATGTGGCACGGGGCGGACGACGCGGAGTCGCTGCGCGCCATTGATGTCGCGCTGGACTGCGGGGTCAATCTCATTGATACCGCCCCGGCGTATGGCTGGGGACACAGCGAGCGCATCGTCGGTCGGGCGATTCAAGGACGGCGCGACAAGGTCATCCTCGCCACCAAGTGCGGCATGTGGTGGGAAGACAATCGCGGTTCCTTCCATTACCATCTGGACGGGAAGGACACGTTTATCAGCCTGCGGATGGACACGCTCGCCATCGAAATCGAAAACAGCCTGCGGAATCTGGACACGGACTATATTGACCTGTACCAGACGCACTGGCCATCGAAGGAACCTGATTTCACGCCCATCGAGGACACCATGGCCTTTTTGATGAAGTTAAAGGATCAGGGCAAGATTCGCGCGATTGGCGTATCCAACGTCAGTGTGGAACAACTTGCGGAATACTGCGCCAACGGCGACATTGCCAGCGACCAGTTCCGTTACAGCATCCTGTGCCGGGCGCCGGAGGCGGACGTGCTGCCTTATTGCGCGAAACACGGCATCGCAACGTTGACGTATATGTCGCTGGAGCAGGGCCTGCTCACGGGCAAGGTCGGGATGGACCGTGTGTTCGACCCGAATGAATTCCGCAGCAACGAGGCATGGAATGCCTGGTTCAAACTGGTGAACCGGCCGAAGGTGCTGGCCATGCTGGAAGGCTGGAAGGATTTGACCGAAAAATACAACTGCACGCTGGCGCAACTGGTGATTGCGTGGACAGCGGCGCAGTCCGGCGTCACGCATGTGCTCTGCGGCGCGCGCACGGCGGAACAGGCCAAGCAGAACGCGGCGGCGGGCGCGTTGACGCTGGAGGCGGCGGATATCGCCCGTATGCGCAACGATGCGGTCGCCCTTGGGGACCCCGAATAGAGAGGCAACAGCATGTTGAGGCGGGCATTCGGTTGTTTCATGATCGCGGTGGCACTGTTGCCGCTGGTTGTTTCAGCCGAGCCTTCGCAAGCAACGGATTTCGAGGCTGTTTGCCTGGCCGTGGAAGATCTCCAGCGCACTTTCGGTGATGCATACCGCATTGGTGCGGATGACCTCTCGGAGTTGCGAAAAGCCCAGGCGCAGGCGGCGACCATAGGTTCTGCGGCCAATGCGGGCGACGCGCGGGCCAAGCGCACAATGGAACGATGGAACGATTTGGCGCGCGCCGCGCTTTTGGCCAATCCGCTGTTGGATTTCGACGCCCTGATTGTGATCAAGCGAGGGGAGAAACAACTCGGCCTGTCGCAAAACTGGGAGGGAAATTCCTCCCTGCCGATGTCCGGGTTCGATAATGAAATGGGCGTACTCTCGCCGTTGGACGGCGGGACGCTGACAACGCTTTACCGCCCCCCCAAGAATGTTTTTGTTGGTGATGTTGATCTTCATTTCGACGGAGACCGGCTTCTTTTCTCCATGCCCGGATCGAACGGCCGCTGGCAGGTCCACGAAATGGACTTGTCGGACAGCGCCGTGCGGGAACTGTCGCTGATTATCGAGCCTGACGTGGACAACTACGACGCCTGCTATCTCCCGGATGGAAACATCCTGTTCACTTCGACTGCGCCGTTTGTCGGCGTACCGTGCGTGACCGGGTCGTCGCACGTGTCGAACATCTACCATTACGATACGTCGAGCGGGCGCATCCGGCGGTTGACTTTCGAGCAGGACCACAATTGGTGTCCGAGGGTGCTGAATGACGGGCGCGTGCTCTATCTGCGCTGGGAATACTCGGACATACCGCATTTCGTGTCGCGGATTCTTTTCTCCATGAATCCCGATGGGACCAATCAGGCGGAGTATTACGGCAGCAATTCCTACTGGCCCAACGCCATGTTCTACGCGCGGCCAATCCCAAATCATCCGACCATGTTCTGCGCCATCGTCGGCGGCCACCATGACGTCCCGCGCATGGGCGAACTGGTGCTGTTTGATCCAATGAAGGGCCGCTTCGAGGCGAACGGCGTGGTTCAGCGCATCCCCGGGCGCGACAAGTCGGTGGAGCCGACAATCCTCGATGGGTTGGTGGGCGCGTCGTGGCCGAAGTTCCTGCATCCCTATCCGCTCAGCGACAAGTATTTTATTGTGTCGGCCAAGCCCGCGCTGCAATCGGGGTGGGGCGTGTACCTCGTGGATGTATTCGACAACATGACACTGCTGAAGGAAATCAAGGGTTACGCGCTGTTTGAACCCATTCCAGTGCGCGCCAGGCCCAAACCACCGGCAATTCCGGGCAGAGTGGACCTGACGCGCGATGATGCGCTGATCTACATGAGCGATGTGTATGCGGGCGACGGGCTGAAGGACGTGCCGCCCGGCACGGTGAAGCAGTTGCGCCTGTTCACCTACCACTTCGCCTACCACGGCGTCGGCGGGCAGGTGCACCGCGTGGGACTGGACGGACCGTGGGACATCAAGCGTGTCATCGGAACGGTGCCGGTTGAGCCTGACGGGTCCGCATTGTTTCGCGTGCCGGCGAACACGCCCATCTCGGTGCAGCCGCTGGACGAGCAGGGCCAGGCGCTGCAACTGATGCGCAGTTGGATGACGGCCATGCCCGGTGAGCGCTTGTCGTGCGTGGGCTGCCACGAAAAGCAGAGCATGTCGCCGCCGGCGAAGCCGGCGATGGCCGCCACCCGCGCGCCGTCGGAGATTACGCCGTGGCATGGTCCGGAGCGCGGATTCTCCTTCCGCCGCGAGGTGCAGCCAGTGCTCGGCCATTATTGCGTGGGCTGCCATGACGGCGCGGATGCGGCCCTCCCCGACTTTCGCGATCTGCCCAACGTACATCCAATCGCCGATGATCCGGCGTACACCAACAGATCGCACTTCCCACCGTCCTATCTCGCCTTGCGCCGCTATGTGCGCGGGCCGACCATTGAAAGCGACATGCACCTGCTTACGCCGCTGGATTTTCACGCAAGCACGACGGAACTGGTGCAGCGCCTGCGCGACGGCCATCAAGGGGTGTCGCTCGACCCCGAATCATGGGACCGGATCATCACTTGGATCGATCTCCACACGCCGGCGCACGGCACATGGCACGAAATTGTCGGTATGGACCATATCGCGCTCCCGCACAAACGGCGTATTGAGATGGCGCGGCGCTATGCGCCGAATACGGCCGAACAGGACCCGGAAGCCATTTTTGATCTGACGCCATTGCAGGGTGTTCCCCCAATGCAAAAAAAGGCCGGAATTGAGAAGCCGCAACCCAACCCTCGCACTGCCAAACCAACGTCACGCCACCCTACAGGCCCCACGCGCATGGTGGACCTCGGCGGGGGCGTCACGCTGGAACTGGCGCTGATTCCCGTCGGCGCGTTTGACATGGGCGCGGACGACGGCGAACCCAACGAGAAGCCGGTGACGCGGGTTACGATGGATCGCCCGTTCTGGATGGGTGTTACTGAAGTGACCAACGAACAATACGCGCGTTTCGACCCCGCACACGACAGCCGTCTCGAAGGCGGCGATTTCTTGCAGTTCAGCGTCGAGGAACGCGGATATCCGCTCAACGAACCCACGCAGCCGGTGGTGCGGGTGTCATGGCATGAGGCCATGGCCTTCTGCGCCTGGCTGAGCGCGCAGACCGGCGAGGCGTTTACCCTGCCCGATGAGGCGCAGTGGGAGTATGCGTGCCGCGCCGATTCGACGACGCCGATGGAATACGGCGTCATCACCGATGACTTTGCCGCCCACGCAAATCTGGCCGACCATTCCCTGGCCCACATTGACACTTTCGAGCCGTGGAAACTGCCCTCCGGCGCGATATCGCCCTGGCGCCCCGCAATCACCGCCGTAAATGACGGACACCGCGTCAGCGCGCCCGTCGGCAGTTACGCCGCAAACCATTGGGGGCTGTTTGACATGCATGGCAACGCGGCCGAGTGGACCCGCAGCGCATATCGCGCCTATCCCTGGCGCGACAACGACCGACGCAACGACCCTGCGCTGGAGGAGGACAGGGTGGTTCGGGGCGGCTCCTGGTATGACCGCCCCGCCCGCGTCCGCAGCGCCTTCCGCTTGCGCTATGCTCCCTGGCAAAAAGTGTACAATGTCGGCTTCCGGGTCATGTGCGCCGCAGCAGAGGTCAGCACCCCGCAATAATACTTGAAAAGAAAACCTTCCGTCCGAATAGCAGTTGCTATCTGCCGCAACAATGTTCAACACGTTTCGGTTGCCCCGTTATTTTGTCTGCCAACTCTTGCAGATTCGCCTTGAATATCACATCAGTGATTTGGAAGCGCTACAACCCACTTCTGAGGAATTGACGCCGGCGGCGATGCAGGTGCTCACACACGATGTATCTTTGGAATTTCGCGGACTGTTGAAGCAGACGCTTGAGGGGCTGGGGTATGAACATGTCGCTGCGGCAATATAGAGAAGAATATCTTGAGTTGCTGCTGCGCTACTTGTGGCGGGCGTGGACCGCGTTGGGAGCGGCGGGACAGGTTCAGGTGTCGGTGCGTCACGCCATAGACCCTGAAGCGCTTCTGCTCTTCACCTGTTTCAGTTGTTTATCGCATAGGGGCCGTATCAGCAAATCATGCTGCGTCTTACCGCTGTCATTTCGCCGGAGCGGGCCGGTCCGGACGGTAGGTGTAGTCGGGCCACAGGGGGCAGTTCAGGTCAATCCACGTTTTCACCGCGCGCATCTCACTCTCAGTGAGCGCAACATCTTTGTGATTCGGATCGCCAAGGATTTCCCATACGCGGCTTTGGAGTGTCCCGAAGGATAGAGGTTCGGCCTTGAAGTGGCGCATACCGTAGGTGAAATCGAAATAGTGCACCCAGCCGCCCATGATGATTGATCGATAGGACGCGGGGATGCGGTTCTTGTCGTGAATGCCGCGCAGGTCGGGCCGGGCGCCCTTTCGGCTCCCGTCGTGGCAACTGATGCAGTGTCGGTCCCAGGCGGGCTGAACCACGGCTTCGTAGGCAAAGGGGACGGCCCCCCAGGGCGGCGCTTCGAGCCGGGCGGGGGGGCGTCGCATGGCCAGCGGCGGCCCGGCATCGGGCGGGGCTGTCTGCCGGTGCTCGTGGCAGCCGATGCAACTGCGGCGTTCGCCGGGCTGCAATTGGACCACGCTCCGCATCCGCTGAATCTCATTGAATTCCTCATCGAGCGCTTGGAAATAAAGTTGTCTGCCTGCGGGCGCGAGGAAACTCGCCGAGCCGTCTTCCGCGACGGGCGCGATACCGTGTGATGTCTTCGCAACATAACTTGCCCACCCCGCCGCCTCGGTCACGCGATACAGGCCCTCGGATATTTCCGCCACGCGGTCGCTCCATTTGTGATTCGTCGCCAACAGGGTCTCTGGCGCATTGTCGGTGCGTGTGAGGTAACTCTGTGCGGGGCCTGTTACGAGGTGAATTGGCGAAGCGTAAAAATCCGTAAATGGCGGGTGATCGTTGCGAAACTCGCCGCAGGCGAGTTGCTCCAGGTTTGAAGGCACTTCCTCGACGACGCGGAGATACTTAACCCGCCCGCGCGCGACCTCCGACCCCAGGCCGATATAGACGTCCTGCGCGGTGAAATGGCCCAGCCCTCCTTCCGCGAGCGCCGGGTCCAATGTGCTCGCAAGCACAGGCGGTCGCGGCCGCACGCGCAGCGGGGTCGGGCGTTTGCTGCTGATTTCCGGGTCAACGTAGAGCAATTCGCGGTTGCCGTAGCGGTCTATGATGTAGATACCCCAATTGTGGTGGTTGTCGGGATTGTGGCTGACCAGGAAATGGTCGCCCGATACGGGATGGGGATCGCGGAACGAATCGAAGTGCGACCGGCTCATCTGGTAGTGCGGGCGCGTATCCGGCGTGATGTTGGTGATTGCGTTGGTATCAAACGGTCCCTTGCTCCGGTCAATCAGGGCGATCGGCCCCTGGTGGTCGCCGTGCGACATCAGCGTACACACGATCTCGTTCGTACCCGGCACTTCATGCGCTTGGCTGTAGCAGTTTGGCGTGTTGTTGCCGAAGACCAGTTCGGGATGCGTGCCGTCGGGGTGGATGGCCCAGAGCGTGTGGCCGAAATCCGCCCCCTTGTCCTGATACTCGGACCGCGTCCAGAGGATGCGGCCGTCGCTCATCACCGACGGCTTCCACTCGCTGAGATTGGCGAACGAGAGCCGCTGCATGCGCGACCCGTCGCGCTCCATCCGGTAGAGCACATAGGCCTGCGGCCGCCAGCAGAGGAACCGAATTGCGCACCGGGTGGTATGGAAGGCCAGGCCGCCGTCGGGCAAAACGACGGCGTCGAAGTCGTGAAAGGGTCCGTCGGTGATCCGTTTGCATTCGCCGGTGTCCAGCGACAAGGCGTGGAGATGCCAGTAGGAATCCCATCCCTCGACCAGCGGAATCTCAGGCCGATAGGCGAAATATACGGTCCGCGCCTCATAATCAATCACGGGGTCGCGGACAATGCCCGCACTGCCGTCGAAAATCTCTTCGACTTCGGCCTGCTCGGGAAGCAGGCGGCCCTGCGCGTCGCGGGGGATGTGGAGCACATAGAGTCCGCCGCCCGGTTCGAGATAGCCGTCCAGATGCTCGCTGTAGTTGTGCGATTCGAGGAAGGGATGTCGCTTGGCGAACAGAACCCGTTCCAGGGGGGTCAGCGCGGGATCACGGAAAAAGAGTCGTCGCTTGGCCCATCGCGCCGCGAGATAAAGGGCATCGTCGGCGTCTTTGTCAACGGCTTCGGCGGCCTGCCGCCGCAATCGCGCTAACTCTTGTCTTTCCCCACTGACATCCAGACCTTGCCGGCCAAGCCGGTCTATCATCTCC
>CAZLII010000130.1:0-9228 GCA_964559065.1 uncultured Nitrospirales bacterium
GCATGTCATGAAAATCCGGAAGAAAGCGCTTGGTTTGTTTTGGACAGCACTGATACGCTACATCAAAAGGCAGTAGATTGACATCTGCGATATTCACCGTCGGTATGGTTCAGCGCTAAATGCTGTAATCAATGCTGCAAAGGGGAGACGAATCAATGATTGGCAAGATCAAGCGGGTGCCGCTTCGTGAGGTATGGAAGCACGAGGCGCAGGATTTCACGACGTGGCTGGAGCAGAATATAGATGTTCTGAACGACGTGTTGGATTTGAATCTTGTGAATGTTTATCGGGAGCAGAATGCGGGCGCTTTCAGCGTTGATCTGGTTGCGGAGGACGAAGCGGGCGGCTTGGCGGTGATCGAGAACCAGTTACAGAAAAGCGACCATGATCATCTCGGAAAGTTACTCACATACCTGACTGCCTTGGAAGCAAAGAAGGCGATTTGGATTGTGTCGGATCCCCGCGCAGAGCACGTGAAAGCAATCGCGTGGCTGAACGAAAGCAGTTCAGCCGCGTTTTATCTTGTCAAAGTGGAGGCGATTCAGATTGAAGCATCGCCGCCCGCGCCGCTCCTGACGTTGATCACCGGGCCGAGTGCGGAAGCCATCGAAGCCGGACATACGAAGAAGGAAATCGCGGAACGGCATGTCATCAGGAAAAGGTTCTGGACCGGTCTTCTGGATAAGGCCCGACAACGAACGAAGTTGCATGCCAGCCTATCTTCCGGTGAAAAGAATTGGATCGGAGCGAGTACCGGTATAAGCGGAGTCGCCTTGAATTACGGCATTCGCCAGCATGATGCACAGGCCGAGTTATACATTGATTTTGATAAAGAAAGCGGGGAGGGGAACAAGCGATTTTTCGATTCATTACACGCCCACAAAAAGGAAATAGAGGCCGCTTTTGGTGGTCCTCTTTTATGGGAACGCTTGGATGACAGACGCGCTTCCCGGATAAGTACGGTAATCAGGGTGGGTGGCTGGCGCGATGAGGACAAATGGGACGAACTCCAGGACCAGATGATAGACGCGATGATCCGGCTGGAAAAAGCGCTGCGGCCACACTTGAAAAAGGCAACAGGTTGAATTCTATCTTTTTCCCTCGTTGCACCGGTCCTGCGGAAAGGGGCGCACCCTCAAAGCAGGTACAAGATGGCGGCGCAGGCGCCCGCCCAGAGCAGCACGTTGATCGCCAGCGGCGCATCTTTCAGCAGTGTGCTGCCGGGATCCCCTCCTTCAGCGTGCCGGTGTACGAGGTAGAGATAACGGAACAGCCCATACACCACAAATGGAATCGTCAGGTACAGTTTGTCCGTGCCGAGGCGTTCAACCACTTCCGGAGAGCAGGTGTAGATCGTGTAGGTGATCAGCGCGCCGCCTGCCATGATCAAAATGAGTTGGTCCAGGTAATGCACGCTGTATTGGTACAACACCCGGCGGTGGTTGAGCGCATCCTCTTCCAACAGGGTGATCTCATGACGCCGCTTGTTCAGCCCCAGAAACATCGCCAGGAACAGCGTGCAGACCACCAGCCAGTTCGAGAACTTCACGTCCAGCGCAATCGCGCCCGCCAGCGCGCGGGTCACGAAGCCCAGCGCAATCGCCAGCACGTCAATGATCAGGTAATGCTTAAGCGCGAGCGAATACGAGATGGTCAGCGCCAGGTAGAACAGCAGCGCCAGCAGAAACATGGGCCGCACCGCCCACGCCAGCGCCATCGCCCCCAGCAGCAACGCCCCCGAAAGCATGGCCGCCGTCTCCGGGCGCATCTGCCCGCTGGGCAGCGGACGCAGACGCTTCTCCGGGTGCGCCCGGTCCTTTTCCATGTCAATCAGGTCATTGAAAAGATACGTCGCGCTCGCCGCCATGCAAAAGGCAATGAACGCGCCCAGGCTCCGGAGCACCTGCTCCGGTTCCCCCAATTGCCGCGCGAATATCAGGGCCGCGACCACGAGCAGGTTCTTCGTCCACTGGTACACCCGCAAAGCCCGGACAAGCACGCCCGCTTTCTCCGTCAGGTAATCCATGGCCGCATATTCTGCCCGCGCGCAATAGACAAGTCAATGTTTCTGCCGGTGCGATGTGGGATCGGCAGAGGGGGACCGGCTCCCCCCTCGTTGTGGCCGGTCTCCGCCACGGCGGACAAGTCCAGACCGCGCCACGCGCCTGATCGAAGGTCTCCCCCCACGTTGTGGCCGGTCTCCCGACCGCAATCATGGCTCGCGACGTACGCCTTGGGCGCGCTCCGCGCCGCGTTCGCGGGGAATGTCTTCGCGGAATGCGGCAATCGCCCAAAACAAGCCCGCCGCCGCGAGCAGCGCCATGAACAAGGCATATCCGATCATCGCTGTGCTCCCCGCAGATGCGCCTTTTATTGACTGCCAAACGCATGCTACCATACCTGCCATGAATACTCCTAAGCGATTCTGTTATGCAATGCAGGGCCTGGCGGTCATGCTGGGCTTGGTGGCGCTTGTCGGCTGCGGCCGGATCGCCGACCCTGACCGCATCCGCATCGCAAAGGTGGACGGGAACTATATCACGCGGGGCGATCTCTTCAAACTGATCCGCGAAATGGAAGACACCGAACGCCCGAAAATCCGCTCTCGCAGCGATCTGCTCCGGGTCTTGAACCAGCATATTGACGCTTCCATCACCGTCCCGCTGGGCCGCCGTCTCGCCGAGGAGGGAAGGATCAGGGTTCCGCGCGCCGCCGCCCGCGAGCGCTTTTTCCGCGAGAGCGGCGACGAACAGGAGCAACTCCGGATGATGTGGGAAATTGAAGTGCCTGAATCCGGGGAAATCACGCCGCTGATGCAACTCTACAATCTCAATCCCCAACTCATCAACGCGACCAAGACGATCATCGAACAGCGCACCGACAAGGTGATGGAAAAAATGATCGCGGAAGAGGCGGTGTCCCATCTGGCGGCGACCGCCATCCAAAATGGCGAACTCACGCTGGAAGAGGCCGATTTGGAGCGCGAATACCGCCTGCGCCGCGACAGCCTGAAAAAGTTCGAGTGGATGCGCTTTCTCGCCATCCGCTTTCCGGCGTCCATGGAAGGCGCCCTGGAGCAGGCCGCCGCGTTGCGGCGCCGCATAGATGCGGGCGAATCCTTCGACGCGATTGTGAAGGAATATCTGCAACGCGACGCGCTTCCCCTCCTGCGCCCCGCCGAACAAATGGCCACGGTCATCGAATCCGAGATCGAAAACAACCCGAATCTGGCAAAGTTCAGGGGCTTTTGGGTTGCGGCCTCGGGCGCGCAGCCCGGCGACCTCATCGGCCCCGTGTATTTGCCGCAATACCAGCAAATGACCCAGGACGCCCAGGGACGCGCCAGCGTAGTGGACATGCCCGACGCCTATCTCGTCTTCAAGGTGCTCGAACTCCAGCCTGAAACCGAAATGACGCTTGAAGAAGCCAAGCCCATGCTCGCGCCGCCGATCCTCATCGCCAAGCAGATGCGCCGCCTGCGCGAGGAACACGGCGTCGAAATCTACGAAGACAAACTGCCCGATCCCGCGCAACTGCGCGACGAATTCGGCGACCCCATGTTCGGCTTCTGATTCAGGGGTGTCCTTCCCCTGCTACCGGTTCGGATCGTACTGGAATTCCTTGGGAACGCGGGGGGACATGACGCGCTCGGAGGAGAGGATGCGCGGACGGTTCATGATCACGTTTTTGAGGCTGGGCAGCGCATCCACGGGGCAGCGCGCCTCGTCGTAGCAGTGGATGAGATGCAGGGTGAGCAGGAGCCGCGCGATGCGGTGCTGGCGGGGTCCGGCGCAGTACACGCCGAAGCCGCGCTCGCAGGCGTGGGCGAAGCGGTCGGCGCAGGCGCTGGGCCGCCGGCTGTTGGCTTCGGACCACGCGAAGAGGTCGAAGTCCTCGGCAGGCGGGCAGGCGGCATGCGCCCGGGCGTCGAAATCCGCGTCGAGGCGGTCATAAAGCGCCGCGACCTTGTCGAACCAGTGGAAGATGGCGCGGTAGCCCTCCTCCAGGAGATCGATCTCGATCCGCGCTTCGTCAATCGTGTCCAGGGTTTGCTTCTGCAGATAGCGGTCGCGTTCCTCGTTTTCGTCGGGCACCATCCGCACGCGCATCTTCTCCGACGGATCGCCGTAGTTGAAACTCTCGAGGATGGTGTCAATGGTGAATTTGTTGCGCGCGATCAGGGCGAGTTCGCGCAGGAGCGGCGCGGCGACGGCGTCGTTTGCGAGGGCGCGGTCCAGGTCGGGGGCCGCTTCAAAGAGGTCAATTTTCCAGTCGAACCACATGTCGTGAAAGAGCCGCGTCAGGCCCTCGCCCACGCCGTCCGGCTGCGCCCCTTCGGCTTGGGCCGCCAAGTCTTCAAAGCGTTGTTGCAGGCGCCACTTGGTCCGGCGAAGAATATCGTGATCGAACAAGAAGCGGATCACGAGCAGGCGATCAATCAACAGGCAGGCCAATTCTTCGGCAATGCGCGCGCGCGCCGCGACGTGATCGATCCAGCGCTGCGACCACTCGCGCAATTGGCGCGCGACAGTGCTGCGCGGCTGCCGTCGCAGTTCCTCCAGCGAACCCCGTTCCATGCGTTCCCGGCGCAGCGCGTCGGCGAATTCGTTGTTGAAGGTCTTGGGGGCATCCGCGTAAAGCAGGAGTTCTTCGGTGCGCGTGTCATAGAGGTAGGAGCGGTAGAGGTCGGTGGCCAGGACATACGGCATGTTGAGCGCGCGCGTTTCCTCCACGAGCGTCCGGGTGGCCGGGCAGAAGTCCAGCCCCCGGTCGAGCATGGCCGACGGTGGCTCCAGCACGCCGGGCATCAGGAAATACGCGGCCACCAGCGTCTGCCCGCGTGCGCGCAGCAAGTATGGCGCGGCGGATAACGCCGCGACGCCGCCTTTCGGCGTAAACGGGACCGGAACCTCCCAGCCCAGCAGCCCCAGCAGTTCCTCGGCATAGCGCAGTTGCTCGTTGCGCGAGGAATCGGCCAGCCGGTCCCACCACGCCTCGCACAACTTCGCAATTTCCACCGATGCTTCTCTCATGGTACGCCTGCTCCCTTCTTTACGTCATAACCTGCTGCTTCAATA
This sequence comes from uncultured Nitrospirales bacterium, assembly GCA_964559065.1. Classification (GTDB taxonomy): domain Bacteria; phylum Hydrogenedentota; class Hydrogenedentia; order Hydrogenedentales; family CAILVY01; genus CALEDJ01. The sequence continues at coordinate 5,079 of CAZLII010000130.1, forward strand.
TGACGCCAAATCATCTCGTCGCGACGGCCCAGCAAATCGCAGCCCCGCCGCAGAAAATCGTCCACATCCGCCTGCCGGGCGGCCAAAGCGCCCTGAAATTCCTCCGCCGTCATGAACGTCACTACCGGCGGACCCGTCCAGACAACGGCGGGGCGTTTACCGGGTCGGGCCACCACCAGCGCCCGGTCGCCGCCCTCCGACAGAAACGCCAGATGCACGCCCTCATCCAACGCCAGCGCGCCGCGAAGCGCATCCGACGGCCCCACGCTTTTCAGCATCATGCCCCGCAATTCCGGAAACAGCGGGAACTGCATGTCCACCTGGTAATAGGTGCGGTTCCCTTCCGCCCGCCGATACAACAGGCCAATGGCCGTCAGGCGCTCCAATTCCCGCTGCACCGCCCGGATGGGCAGACCCGTCGCCGTCTCCAATTGCCGCTGGTAATATTCGCGAAGGGGGTCGAGTAGAAAAACGCGCAAAACGCTGACCCGCGCCCCCGATGCAAAGATTGCATCCAAGGCTTTCCATGTCGCTTCTTGACTATATTCAATAGTCAACAAATTTCAAACCTGTCCGTTTTAATCATGCTATTTGGATAAACTCTTTCCAAAGATATAGCATCCATTCAATGAATGCAAGGCTTAGTATACACAAAGTAGTCAATATGTCAAGAGAAAAATTCAACATTTCACTTACTCGGCAGAATACGCATCTGCGCGCCCCTTTTTGTACTTCAGAGAAAAGTGCAAGGAATGCTCTGAACGTAAGAAGAATACCGGCAGATGCTTTGTTTGATTTTCGGAATCCTTGAGGTGGGATGCGCCTCCGGACAAATGTGAAGGCATCACGTTACTCGTCTGAGAAGAGATCAGAATTCTTTGAGAGAATTCTCACCACACCGCCAGGAGGGAGAAGAAACGCTGTACAATCCGGACGTTGAAGAGCAGTTCCAAGCCGGCGACCAGGGTCAGAACCATGATCACGCGGTTGAAGGCACGCTCTGAAATGCGGGTGTGCATCCACTTGCCCATATAAGAGCCGATGGGGATGAGCGGCACGAGTAATATGTCGAAGCGCAGGACGCCGTAGTCCACCAGCCCCACGGCGCAATAGAAGGGCAGTTTGGTCAGATTGATCAGCGTGAAGGTCCACGCGACCGTGCCCACGAAGAGCGTTTTACCCAGTCCCTGCGAGAAAATGTAGAGGCTGACAATCGGCCCGGCTGCATGCGCAATGGTCGAAGTGAAGCCCGCCGCGACCCCCGCCGCCACCGCCGTCTTGCGGCCCGCGCGGTGTCCCGCCACCCAACGCATCGAGGCTTCCCGCGCCACGATGTACAGCGCAAAGATGATGGCGATCACGCCGACGAAGCGCTTAATCCACGCGCCGTATTCCTCCACCCCCTGCCGCCCCACCTGCCACCACACCAGCGCGCCCAGCAGAATGCCCGCGATGGACGGGAGGTAAATCTCCAGAATCGGCTTCCACACCTTGTTGTCCCAGTGGTTGTAGAGGGCGTTAAAATCGCAGAGGATGAGCAGCGGCAACATCACCGCCGCCACCCGGTTCACCGGCATTACCAGCATCATCAGCGGCAGCGAGAGGATGCCCGCGCCCCCCGCGAAACCCGACTTGCTGATGCCCTGGATCAGAATCGCCGTCCCAACGAAAACCCAGAACACCGCCAATGGCGTGCCCGGTTCGATGAATCCTTCAAGCATGTGCGGCTCCGTAATGCGTTGTCGGTTGGTCGGACCAGTCGGACGTGTCGGACGTGTCGGACGTGTCGGACAATGTTGCTGTTCAGGTCATGGGCATTGTGCCCGGGGTCTGCGGGACGCGCACTGCACGGTTATTCCCGGTCTGCGACGAGCAGGGCCAGGATGCGTTGCTCGCGCAGCAGCAGTAAATCCCCCGCATGGCGTAACGATACGGCATAGGCGGCGGCGGTCGCCAGCAGCAATGCCACGGCGGCGATCAAGCCCACGGGCGGCGCGTTCGCGCCCCACCGCGCCGCGGCGAATTCGTCCGCCATGAGGCAGGCCATCGCCGGAAGCAGCAATATGGCCACAACGCCCATGGAACACAGTCCAACGAAAAACATAATGGGGCGGGCGGTGTTGGCGCGGAGCGTGTCGCGGCCGATACGATAGGGGAAATAGAGAGAAATGTAATTTCCCGCGAGACAGTATATAAAGTATAACTGGAAGACTTGGATCAGCGTAATAACAAACAGATTGGGCGGTATTTCGAGCCACCAGCCACCCAGCGTCACGCAAAACAGACTCAGGCCGCCGGCGAAGGGAAACAGCCCCAGGTTTTTCGCCAGCAGGTATTTGTGGCGCGGCGTGGGCAGGAGCACCATGCCGCGAAAGCCCTCGCGATCAATCCCGAAGATGTTGAGCATCATGAACGAGAAATTGAGATAAGGCCAGACCAGCACCCCCATCGGCAGCAAAGAGTGCCCCGGCGTGAATGACAGTTCGGATAAATCTGTACGCACCATGAATATCAAGAGCAGTCCCATGCACAGGGGCATGATCATCATGATGCGGATGCTGGGATGCCGCGCGTAGGTCAGGAGCGCGGCCCAGGTCATGGCGCTGCCGTCCTCGCCCAAGAACGGAATCCGGCGCGCGGTCAACGGCGTTCCCGCCGCGCGCGCGGCGGCGCGGCGGCCGTTGCGACGCCCGCCCACGCCGGTGTAGTGGCGCAACGTCGCGCGATAGCCCAGCGCCAGCCCCAGCGCCATGAGGCCCGTCAGCCCCCCATAGCCCAGCGCCGCGGGCGCCGTTTCGCCGCGCATGATCCCGTGGACGCCGTAGGGCAGCCAGGCGACGGGCACGGCGACATTGGCCCATTCCGTCATTTGCGCCGTATCCGTACGCGCCAGCAGGGCGCGCCAGTGTTCGCGGTCGCCCTGCTTGCGCAGGGAGTAGGTGAGGATATTGGGGAGTTGGGCGATGAATACGACGACCAGCGGAATCACGGTGAGCACGATGCGCCGCCGCCGCTTGTTCTCCATGATGACGGCCAGCGCGCCGCGAAAATAGAAGGCCCACGCCGACAGCATCAGGAAAAAGATCGCCGCCAGCGGCACTGCCCAGAACATGCGCGCTCCGACACGGCTGCCCATCCCCGCCGCCAGCGCCACCGCCGACGGCATGAAGAACAACAGCGCCGGACTGAACAACGATGCGATAAAATTGAGGAGGAAGACCATCCGCAGCGAGATGGGGAAATGGAGCATCTTGCGGAAGTCAATGATGTCGGCGCGCTGCAATTCCAGCAGCACGCCCCAGCACCAGAGAACGAAGAACAGCAGCATCGCGCCGTCGAGCACAAGAAGCGCCAGGAGCGGGTCCTGTCCGGCCACCCATTGGCCCAGCAGGTACGCGCCGACGGCCAACGCGAGAGACAGCGCGGATCCCGCCGCCGCCAGCACCACAAGAACGGCGATGCTCAACATCTTGCCGGTGGACCATGTGTTGCGCAGCAACGCGATTTTGAGCGTGATCAGCGCCCGGCACTGCCCCAGCATCAGCCGCGCCCTCCCGCCAGCCACGACAATGCGACGCCCGGCTCCAACGCCTCGCCCACCGCCGACACGAACAACTCCTCCAGCGATCCGCCCGCCGCCAATTCGCGCAGCGGCCCCTCCTTCACCAGCCGGCCTTTGTGGATGATGCCGACATGCGAGCAGAGGCGCTCGACAATTTCCAGGATGTGCGAGGTGAGGAAGATCGTGCCGCCGCGCGCCACCACGCGGTCCAAGACCTGGCGGATGGTGCGCGACGCAATCGCGTCAATGCCCTCGAACGGCTCATCGAGGAACAGCAATTCGGGATCATGGATAAGGGCGGCGGCCAGCGAGAGTTTCTTCTTCATCCCGTGGGAAAACTCCAACACCAGCGCCTTGTCGGTGTCGCCCAGCCCCAGCAGGTCCAGCAATTCCCCGGCGCGGCGCAATGCCACCATGCGCGGCAAGCGGTACATCCGCCCCACGAAGGTCAGGTATTCCCGCGCCGAGAGGTTCTCAAACAAACACAACTCTTCCGGCACCACGCCGATGCGCCGTTTGATCTGCAAGGGACTGCGGTTGAGGTGATAACCCAGCAGGCCGGCTTCGCCGCGCGTCGGCGCGGTGATG
>CAZLII010000131.1:0-4542 GCA_964559065.1 uncultured Nitrospirales bacterium
CGTCGCCTATTGCGCGGCTCCGCCCGCCGCGCCGACGGCGCTGCATTCCGGAACGGTGGACACCATCGTTGTGGACGCGGGGCACGGCGGCAACGACATCGGCAGCGGCGGCCAGGGCGGCTTGCTGGAAAAGGATTTGACCCTGGCGCTGGCGCTCGCGCTACGGCAGGCGCTGAAAGAAAAATCGGACCTGCGCATCGTGCTCACCCGCAGTGAAGACCGCGACATGCCGATGAAGGAGCGCGTGAACATCGCCAATCAGCAGCGGAACGCGCTGCTCCTCAGCCTGCATGGGGGGGCGAGTTTCGCGCCGCAGGCGCATGGCATTGCGGTCTTCTGCGCCCTGCCCCATGCGCCCGGCGCAGAAACCGGGGACCGCGCGCGCGCGGAGACGCGGCGCGACCACGCCGCCATCGGCAGACATTATGCCGCGCATGTGGCCGGCGCGCTGGCGGAGACGACCCAGGCCGCCGCGCGCAGCGTGCATGAAGCGCCCCTGCAACTGCAACGGGATTTGAACATACCGGTCGTGCTTGTCGAGGTGGGTTTTCTGAGCAATCCCGCCGAAGAGGCGCTGCTGGCCACCCCGGCGTATCAGCAGTCGCTCGCGGAAGGCATCGCCATGGGCATTATCCGGGCGCGCGACGCCGCGCGCGCGGGGAGGACGAATCCGTGAACGCCGAAAAGCGCAAACAAATCCTCCAGCGGCTCATGCTGGCCATCTGGGCGATGGTCACGTTGGTGCTGGTCTTCTGCCTCGCGCTGCTCATGAACGAAATGATGAAAAGCGGCCGGGACCCCTTCGCCGCCATTGCCCCTGCCCCGGCGCCTGAAGCCCCTTCGCCGGTCGCGGCGCAGGACCGCTTCCGGGTGGACGCGACATCGGCGACGCGGGAAATTGTCTGCTACTTCGGCACGGGCGACGGGCGCGCGCTCTCCCCGGAAACACACGCCATCGAGTTCAGCGATTCCACCGTGGAGAACTGCCGGCGCGCACTGAAGGCGCTTATCGCGGGTCCGCGCGACATCCTGACGCCGGTTCTGCCGGCGACGGCGCAGGTGCGCGCGTTGTATCTGCTTGAAGAAGGGGAACTGGTGGTGGATTTTTCGCGCGAACTGCTCTCGGAACACGCGCGGTTCAAGAGCGCCGCGCTCGAAGCGCTGATGGTCTATGCCGTGGTGAACACGTTGACGCAGCCGGCGCTGCAAGCGCCGGCGGACATGGCGGTGCGCCGCGTGCGGTTCCTGTTCGAGGGATCGCCGCCGCAGGAGATATTCCCCGCGCATCTGGATTTGACCGAACCCATCGCGCCCGATGCGCTCTGGGTGGAGCAGACCGCGCAGGACGCGCTCTCCCATGGATGAGTGCGACCATCCCATCGGCGTTTTCGATTCCGGCGTCGGCGGCCTGACGGTGTTGCGACAGATTGTGCGGCAAGCGCCCCGGGAGTCACTTATCTATCTCGGCGACACGGCCCGGGTCCCCTATGGCACGAAATCCCCGCAGACCGTCATCCGCTATGCGCGCGCCTGCGCCGCGCTCCTGCTGGAGCGCGACATCAAGATGCTGGTGGTCGCCTGCAACACCGCTTCCGCCTTCGCCCTCGATGCGCTGCGCGACACCTTGGAGGTGCCGGTGATCGGTGTCATCGAACCGGGCGCGCGCGCCGCCGCGCGCAAGACCCGCACGGGCCGCATCGGGGTTATCGGCACCGCTGGCACGGTCGCCAGCGGCGCGTATGAGAAGGCCATTGCCGCCGCCGCGCCGCAGGCGCGGGTTTTCACGCGGGCGTGCCCGTTGTTTGTGCCGCTGGCGGAGGAAGGCTGGACGGAAGGACCAGTACCGGAATCGGTCGCGCAGGCCTACCTCGCGGCGTTGCTCGACCACGGCATTGACACGCTTGTGCTGGGATGCACACACTATCCCCTGCTGGCGGGCGTGATCGCGCAGGCCGCGGGCCAGGCGGTCGCGCTCGTGGACAGCGCGGAGGAGACCGCCGGGGCGGTCCGGGAAACGCTGGAGGCGCTGGCCTTGTCGCGCCAGACCGCCGACCCGCCGACGCGCCGCTTTCTGGTCAGCGATGACCCGATTGGCTTCGAGCGCATCGGGCGCCGTTTCCTGGGCCATGCGCTGGACAACGTCGAGTGGGTGGACTGCTGATGCCCCAGCCCAAGACGCCAACGCCGACAAAGGCCAAGAGCACGCCGCCGCCCGCGCCGCACGGTGCGGACCGGAGCGCGTGGCTCTACTATTTTCTTCTGGTGAGCGCCATTCTCGCCGCGCTGGCCGCCGCCGCTGCGCTGCTGGTCCAGTTTTTTGAAACCCGCCCCCTGAACCTGCGCCATCACAGCGCGCGCCTCGCCACCATTGCCGAACAAACCCTCGTCGAACATTTCGTGCCCGCAGAAAGCATCCGACGTCATCCCTCTGAAGTGCGACGCGACCCGGGCGCCGTGTGGGACTTCTACCTGTTCGATGCGGAAGCGCCGCGCCAGGCCGCCATGGACGGCGTGGTGCAGGTGCTGCGCGAAGCCATGATCAGACATTATGTCAGCACCGTGGACGCGCCGGAGGAGGGCGGTGCGTGCCGTATTTCCCTGCTGCTCGGAGACCGGGAATTCGCCCGGTTCATGCTGCGGCCCGGTACGCCGGCGCGCGTTGCGCGCAGGGACTTGCGCGCCTCCTGCGAGCGCCTCGCGCGGGAAATCGAGCAGTTGTTTCCCGGCGTCCTGCAACGCGACGGCGCCCTGAACCGCGAGGATGACGCCGCCCGGTGGACCTTCACGCGGTTCCGGGTGCGCGACTCGGCGGAACTCCATCCCGGCGACATGCGCGAGCGAATGGACGCAGCGATCGGAACCCTGGATATCACAACCGCCACACACGAAGACGCCGCCGGCGCAGTCGTGCTTGGCATCGCCTATTCCGGCAAACCCGCCGTCGAAATCCGATTTCCGGCCCCCGCAACCACAGAACCCCCGACGCCCCCGCCGGAAAGCGCACCGACGCCGGAGCCGACGGAAACGCATGAAGAGGAAGCCGACGTCTCCCCTCCCGAGGAAACGCCACAGGAGGCCCCGGAAGCCGACGCCGCCGCGCTGGATGAGGCGGAAGCCGCCGCGCCAACACCGGAGAAAGTCCCGCGCGTGGCCATCATCCTCGACGACGGCGGCTATGGCGGCGAGGTCACGGAACGGGTCCTGGACCTCGACACGCGGCTGACCCTCGCCATCCTCCCCAACACGCCCTTTGCCAAGAGCACCGCAGCGCGCGCGGCAGAAAAGGGATTCGAGGTGATGCTCCACATGCCGATGGAAACCGATGGCGATGCCGCCAAGCCGTTTCCCGGCGAGATCAGCCCCGCCATGAACCGCGAGGAGATTCAACGATTGACCCGCGACGCCCTTGAACAGGTGCCCGGCGCGCGCGGCGTGAACAATCACCGGGGTTCACGCTTCACGGAAGATATGGAACGGCTGACCGACTTCTTCGACGTGCTCAAGAACGAACGGCTCTACTTTGTGGACAGCCGCACCCATGCCGAAACCAGGGCCTATGATGTCGCACGGGAAAACGGCGTGCCCGCCGCCGTGCGCGACGTGTTTCTGGACAACCAAGCGGATACCGAGTACATCCGCAAGCAACTGGCGGAACTCGTGGAGAAGGCCAAAAGACAGGGCAGCGCCATTGGCATCGGCCATTTCCGCAACACCACCGCAGCGGTGCTGGCGGAAGAAGCGCCCACATTGGCCGAAGCCGGCGTCGAACTCGTTCCCGCATCGGAATTGGTCCAATGACAACCGTTCTGGGCATCGAAACTTCCTGCGACGAGACCGGCCTGGCCGTGGTGGCCGACGGACGGCGCGTGTTGGCCAATGAAGTGGCCTCGCAAATTGATATCCACAAGGAATTCGGCGGCGTGGTGCCGGAGATCGCCTCGCGGCAGCACACGCGGGTCATCTCGCAATTGACGCAAAAGGCGCTTGATCGCGCCGGCATTGAAATCCCCGACGCGGTCGCGGTGACGCGCGGCCCCGGGCTGATGGGATCGCTGCTGGTGGGACTGTGCTTCGCGAAGGCGCTCGCCTACGCCTGGAACAAACCGCTCATCGGCGTCCACCACATCGAAGGCCATATCTTCGCCGCCATGTTCTGCGATCCGCCCCCGGAATTCCCCTTTCTTGCGCTGGTGGTCAGCGGCGGCCACACGCAACTCGTGGATTGCCCCGCGCCGCACCAGTACGCCGTACTCGGCGCCACCCGAGACGACGCCGTGGGCGAATGCTTCGACAAGGTTGCGCGCCTGCTCGGATTGCCCTATCCGGGCGGACCCAGCATCCAGAAGGCCGCCGAAGGCGGCGACCCGCAGGCCTTCCGATTCCCCCGCGCCATGCGCGACGCGCCCCACCTCGATTTCAGTTACAGCGGCCTGAAAACAGCGGTGCTCTACGCCCTGCGCGCCGACCCCGGCGCAAAGGAGCGCGTGGCCGACGTGGCGGCGAGTTCCCCGGAGGCCGCCGTGGCCGCGCTGCGGGCCAAGA
>CAZLII010000131.1:4552-9217 GCA_964559065.1 uncultured Nitrospirales bacterium
CTTTTCGTGGAGCAGGCTGAATTTGTAATCTAATAACGCTGCCGGTACATAGAGCATTTTAGCAGTTTCAAAAAATGCGTGTTCCGAAAGGCATTCCAGAACTTCTTCATCTTCTAACAGAAGCTCCGCCGCAAAGAAGTTTGCTTCATTTTACTGCTGGCCAAGACGCGCCAGGCCATGCGCCAAACCGGCGCGCGGCGGCTGGTGCTGGCCGGCGGCGTCGCCGCCAACCGCCGTCTGCGCGAGCGGCTTCTGGCGGACATTGACGGCGACGTGTTTCTGCCGCCCTTCGCCTACTGCCTCGACAACGGCGCGATGATCGCCGCCGCCGCCGATTCACGCCTGGAGCATGGCTTCACCGACCCGCTCACCATCACCCCCGACGCCGCGCTGCCGCTATAACCTGGAACGCAGGCGCGCCAGACGTTCATTGGTTCCCAATAACCCCTGGGCGGCACTGCGCCGAATGGGGATGCTTCTTGTCCGAAGCCATGTCGTGTGCTACAATTCGCAGGCGATATGCTTGGTTGTGCATAACGGGAGCAAGAATGATGGAAGAACGGGGTGCGTTGATGGAGGCTGTGAAGCAGGCGGCGGTCGAGCGGGAGGGGCGGATAACGCTGTCCTGCGCGGAGGCGTTTGCCGTGGCGCGGAAGTTTGGCGCAAGTCTGGACGCCGTAGGCGCGGCCTGCAATGAGGCGCGCGTCAAGATTGTTCATTGCCAGTTGGGCTGCTTCAAGTGAAACCTCCAAGATCGCGAAGAAACGCCGCCATCCGGCCGGGCTTCAAGTTATGGCTCTACGGTGATGACCCGAGGACGGTATTCGGACAGGGGAAGTGGCGTCTGTTGGAGGCCATCGAAAGGGAAGGGTCATTGCGCGCGGCGGCGGATGCGCTGGGAATGAGTTACCGGAAGGCGTGGGGCGACTTGCGACAGGCGGAGTTGGCGCTTGGCGTGGTCTTTCTGTCGCGGCGGCGCGGCGGCAGCGACGGCGGCGAGTCCACGCTCACGGATGCGGGCAGGAAATGGCTGAGGGAATACCGCCGCCTTCACGAACGGGTGGAGAAAGCCGTGGCCCGCGCGTTCGCGGCATGGGAAAACGGGATGCGGCGATGAAAAAGCAAAGTAGACATGATGATGCATGATTCCCAAAGCACACGACGGATCACGGGCAGATGGATTATGAGTAAAGAGAGGGCCGGTTCTGCGTTAAAATTAACCATATAAATATCCATAATAAAGTATTGCTATTTGTGCTTCTTCTGAGGTAGGATAAACCTGTGAAACAAGCCCGATTCGAATGGGGCCACGAAAAGGACCGCAAGAACATCGCCAAGCACGGTATTTCGTTCGAGATGGCCCAACGCGCTTTCCTCGATCCTTGCCGTGTTATTGCCGAGGATATTGGCCACAGTCATTCCGAACACCGATTTTACTGCATTGGCCGCATTGGCGAGGGTATAGTCACCGTTCGTTTTACCTATCGCAGTGGCATAATCCGGATTATCGGCGCGGGATATTGGAGAAAGGGAAAACGGCTTTATGAAAGACAAAATCAAGTACAGCGACGAACCGATGGGGAGGCTTAAGGTCGTCCCTGATTTCTTGCCCCCGCCTGAGCAACTTGTTCTAAAAGAGGATCAGGTGAAAGTGACCATTTCTTTGAGCAGGAGGAGCGTCGAGTTTTTCAAGAGCATTGCTCGCAAGCATCACACGTCCTATCAGAAGATGATCCGGCGCGTGGTGGACCTTTACACCGCGCACTACGGCGCCGGCGAGTGACCGGTTGGGTGTATGGCTGGCGACCGGACGCAGGCGAAGACATGTGCCTGAAAATGACATTGGGAAGAAAAAGAAAAACATATCGTGGTCGCTTACGACGCAAAGCATTTCCCGGTTGCGCGGCAATGTTCCTTATCCTTGCGCTTGCCGCGTTTCCGGCCGCTGGCGGCGAGCGGCTGTCCGGCGACTTGATGATATTTCATTCGGGGAGTCTGAGCGCGCCCATGGCGGAAATGGCGGCGGCGTTCATGCGGATGCACCCCGGTGTCCGCGTGTTGCGGGAGGCGGCGGGCGCGCGCGATTCCGCGCGCAAAATATCGGACTTGGGCCGGAGGTGCGACGTGATGGCGTCCGCCGACTACGTGGTGATAGACACGCTGTTGATTCCTGAACATGCGGACTGGAACATCAAGTTCGCCGCGAACGAAATGGCAATCGCATATCGAGAGAAGAGCCGGTATGCCGACGAGATTAGCGCCGAAAACTGGCACGAGATTCTGCTGCGCGATGATGTGGCGTTCGGCCGTTCGGACCCGAACGCCGACCCCTGCGGCTATCGCACCGTGATGACCATGAAACTGGCGGAAGAATATTATCGGCAGCCGGGTCTTGCGGAGCGGCTGCTCCGGAAAGATCGGCGCTACATGCGCCCGAAGGAGACGGATTTTCTGGCGCTCCTGGAGGTCGGCGCGGTGGATTACGTCTTTCTGTATCGTTCCGTGGCCATGCAGCACGGACTGAAATGGCTCGCGCTGCTCGACGAGATCAATTTGAAAAACATGGGACTTGCGGACCACTACGCCACGGTCAGCGTGGAAATCTCCGGCAAGACCCCCGGCACAACGATGACGCTGCGCGGCGAACCGATGGTCTATGGCGTGACCCTTCCCCAAAATGCGCCGAATCCCGGCGCGGCGCTCGCTTTTGTCGCGTTCCTGCTGGAGAAAGACGGCGGGCTGGCGATCATGGAACGCAATGGGCAGCCGCCGGTCGTCCCCGGGCCGACGGACACCTTTGACAAGATACCGGAATCACTCAGGCCATTTGCCCTACGTGCCAAGGTCCCAGACAGGCGAAAGGCGAGATGGTGAGGTGGCGAGATAGTGAGATTAGGTAGACGCATTTCGCCCTGAAAGGGCGGCAACAAGCCAGCCCGCCAAAATTTCAGAGAAATTTTGCTGGCAACGCCCTGGGTTGGCGATGCAGTTAGAATGATAGCCCTGAAAGGGCGAAACGGCTAACGTTAAGCCTGTCATAGTAGGAAATACGCGCACGCTATGAAACCCCGTCCGGCACAGACACTGGGAGCCTTTGAACTGCTCTTCGCCTTCCTGGGCGGCGTGGTGCTGTTGTTCATCATCGCGCCGCTGGCGGGCATGGCGCTGCGGACGACGTTTTCCGATTTGGCGCAGACGGCCGCCGACGCCGAAGTGCGCGGCAGCATCGCGTTGACGTTGTGGACCTCCATGGCGGCGACGCTGATACTGGCCATCGCCGCGATCCCCTTCGCCTACCTGCTGGCGCGCCGCGATTTCCCGCTCAAGCGCCTGGTCACGGCCATCATTGACCTCCCGATTGTGATCCCCCACTCCGCGGCGGGCATCGCAATTCTCGGCATTGTTTCCGGCGACAGTTTCGGCGGCATGGCGGCCCGGCGGCTGGGCGTCCAGTTTGTCGGCGGTCCCGCCGGGATCATGACGGCGATGGCCTTTGTGAGCCTGCCGTTCCTCATCAACGCCGCGCGCGACGGCTTCGCGGCGGTGCCGGAACGCTACGAGAAGGCGGCGTTGAGCCTGGGGGCGTCGCCGGCGCGGGTCTTCTGCACCATCTCTGTGCCGCTCGCGTGGCGGGCGATTCTCTCGGGGCTGATCCTCATGTGGGCGCGGGGCCTGAGCGAGTTCGGGGCGGTGGCCGTGGTGGCGTACCACCCCATCGTCACGCCGGTGCTCATCTACGAGCGTTTCGGCGCTTACGGTCTCAAACACGCCCGGCCCATCGCCGTGCTGTTCATCGGCGTGTGCCTGATTCTTTTTGTTGCGGTGCGGTTACTGGCGAGGCGGCAGACCGATGTTGCGCGTTGAACACCTCAGCACAGAGATCGGCAACTTCGCCCTGCGCGATGTCTCGTTCGAGGTGAATGCGGGCGACTATTTCGTGCTACTCGGCGCTTCCGGCGCGGGCAAAACCCTGTTGCTGGAGGCGCTGGCCGGCCTCGTGCGCCCGGACGCCGGAAGAATCTTCTGGGATGACTGCGAAATCACGCGGACCCGCATACAGCATCGCGGCTTTGGGCTGGTGTATCAGCAGCAGGCGCTCTTTCCGCACTTGTCCATTTACAACAACATCGCCTACGGACTGCGGGCGTGGGGAGCGCGCCGCCGCGATGTGGCCGTGCGGACGCGCGCCCTGGCGGCGGAGACCGGCGCGGACGCGCTGCTCGACCGCATGCCGGGAACCCTCTCCGGGGGCGAGGCGCAGCGCGTCGCGCTGGCGCGCGCGCTGGCGGTGGAACCGCGCTGCCTGCTGCTCGACGAGCCGCTCGCATCGCTCGACACCCAAGCCCGCGCGCAGATGCGCGCCCTCCTGCGCCGACTCAACCAGCGCGGCCACACTGTCATCCACGTGACGCACGACTACGAGGAGGCGGTGTCGCTGGCGTCGCGCGTCGGCATCATGGAAGACGGCGGCATCGCGCAGACCGGCGCGCCGCGCGACGTTTTTCAGCATCCCGCATCGGAGTTTGTCGCGCGATTCATCGGCATCCGCAATGTGTACCGGGGGCGTTTGGTTCCGGCGAAGATCGGGGCGGGCGGCACGCCGGGTTTCATGGTCGGCGGTGTCTCCTTTGCGGTGTTGACCGACGCGCCGCCGGGTCCCGGATT
>CAZLII010000132.1:0-9207 GCA_964559065.1 uncultured Nitrospirales bacterium
TTCGGCCAGCGCCAGCGCCGCCTCGACGTTCTCCTGCCGCTTGATCTCCGCCATGGTCATGTGCAGATGCCGCAACGCGGCGGACGTGCCGATGCTCAGGATGGCGACAAAAACGATGGCGACGATCAGGACCGAACCCGCTTCGCGGGGGCGATGGGCGCAGTGCGGCGTCATCGGTCTACCCTCCCTGTATCGGCGCCGCGCGGCGACGCGACACAATGGTGCTTCATGGGGCGCGGCATGCGCTCGCCGTCATCCGGGCGCAGTTGGAACTCCAGCGAAATGCGCGCCGCGCCGCCGCGTTGCGGCGGGTCCACGGCGAAGACGGGTTCCGCCACGGGCAGCGCGTAGGTTTGGAAGCGTTCTATCTGGAACGTGCCGCCGTCGTCCACGAGGTCCATCCGGCTCAGGCGGTCCTCCCCGCGTATGGCTCCAAAGACCGCGTAGCGCCCCGCACCGTCCGGGGAGGGCATTCGCAGTACAATGCGGTCCTGTCCGGTTTCGTGAACGCCTGCGCGTGGCGCGACGCCCTCCGAGGCGCGCACCAACGCGGTGAATTCACGCCGGACCTCCGACGCCGCCAGCACCCGATCCAGCGACAGCGCATTCAGCGCCGACAACTGCATGCTGCTGACGAAAACCTTGCCGAACGTCGTCAGGATCATCGTGACGATCACGACGCTCATCAGCACTTCGATAAGGGAGAGACCGGCCCGCCGATCGCGGCGCGCCGGCGCGCCTGCCGGGAACGCAGGCGTCCCGCGCAGTATGACTGGACCCCCACCTTCGCGGGGGTGACGGGACAGGGGGGGCTGCATGGTGGGTTTCGTGGCGCGCTGCGCCACTGCACCCACCCTACATGCTTCACCCATTCTACATTCTTCACCCACCCACCATGTGTTTGCGGTTCGCATAGTCATGAACCCTTCTCCGCGATCATCGTGACGATGCGTTTCTCGATCAGGCGTCCATGTTCGCCGCGCCAGCGGATGCCGACGTCCAATTCCTTCAATGCGACGCCCTGTTCGCCGCGATTGGTGACGCGAACCCGGCACACGGCGTCCTTGAGGCGTTCCACTTCCGGCGTGACGCTCTGAAACGCATGCTCACCGGCGGCGATATCCTTAAAGGGCAATGCGCGCAGCGTCTCGGTCTCGTTGAGGACCGCCTGCGCGGCGATGGCGGCCTCCTGCACGGCGCGCGTCTTGTCCATCGCGACCATGTACATCTGCATCGAACCCATGATCCCCGCCGTGATGACGAAGAGCGCGCACATCAACTCGGCCAGACTGACGCCGGCGCGATGATTGCGGCGCATGCTGCGTTTTTTTGTCCCGATTTTCATGGCCTACATGCTTCCCAACATGGCTTCATAAATGCCGATCATCATCCTGAAGAAGTCCAGTTGCACCGCCAGGGTGAATGCTCCCAGACACAGCACGCCCAGCGGTGTGACCATTTCGTTCAGGATGCGCATGCGCTTGTCGGCGATGGCCTGATGCCACTGTGCGAGGCGCGCACAGGCGTCGGGCAGCATGCCCGAATGCCCGCCCAGTTCCATGAACGCGAGAAACGACGCCGGCAGCGGCGCCTGCCGCGCGGCCCGCCGCCACGCCGCAGCCAGATCATCCCCCTGCCGCACGCGGTCGCGGGCCTGCCGCACCGCGCGCGCGAAGACCGGATGAATCTCCGTTTCGGCGATGTTGTTCAGGGCGGCGTCCAGCGGCACGCCCGCGCGCAGGAGTTTTTCCAGGAACATGGCGATGTTGGCCGTGTTCTGGTGAATCAGGAGGCCGCGCAGGCCGGGAATCATCAGCATGCCCACCGCCAGCCCCCGTGTGCTGAATGATCGCCGCCGCCACAGCCGCGCGGCGAAAAAAGCGCCGATGAACGCCACGATGATCGCTGCCACAGGCACGGCAAAACGCGGGTTTGGCGTCGTCGCAAACCCCCGAATGGAGGAGTAGTACCCCGTCAATGACGAAAGGCCCTGCGACATGACTTCCATCATGCCGATATGCATGGCAGTTCCAAACTCCCTGCATATATCTACCATCACAGGATACACGCGCAGGGCAATAAACAATGCCAACACGAACTGAACCAGCAGCACCAGGCCGAGATAGACCAAATACGGCGCAAGCAGCCCGCGCAGATGGTATGCGCGTAGCGTGTCATCGCCCAATTGCTCAAGGCATTCCGCCAGTTTCCCCGAATCTTCGCCCGCTTTCGCCATGTCCGCATGGAATCGCGGAAAGAACGCGGGCAGCCGCCGCATCGCTTCGGAAAGCGGACGGCCCGCCAGCAACTCATCCCGCAGGCGCAGCAGGACCGCCTCGACCCGCCCCGCGCGATGCAGCAGTATCCATGCCGGAATCAGGGACAGGCACCCCATGCCAATAAAATAAATGTAACTATAGAGATCGGGACGGTCGAGCAGGGGCGCGCCGAGGATATATGCGGGGATCAGGACAATGGCTGCCGCCGCCAGCGCCTGGAGCATCGAGAAGACCTTCCTGGCGTGCCATTGCGTCTGGAGACGGCGCTGCTCGCGCGCACACGCCTCCAGCCCCTTTGCCAGGGATCCGTTGGCCTTGGCGATGGAAGCGAGTTGATTGACGACATGCAGCAGGTCGCGCCGCCACCGGCTTGTCCGGACATAGAAAGGCCCCCCCCATCTCTTTTTCCGCCGCCGCCGATAGTAGAGACCGGGCCGATAGGAGGGGTCTGCGTAATGCGGCGGCACCGCGCCGGGCGCAAGCCCCAGCAGCCAGCGGTACAGCCGCACAAACCACAGCCGGTCCCACGAAGACGCCATTTCCGGATCTTCCGGCTGTTTTCTGAAGACTGATCCAAGGTCAGAAAACAGTATTTTCTTCCAGTTCACGTCAGAACCCCCCTACTATCGCAAATCCCTGGAAAAGCGGCCAGTACATGGCCACCACAATGCTGCCAATCAAGACGCCCAGCACAACGATCAGAACCGGCGTTATCAACGCGCCCAGCAGCCTGTCGTGCATCATGGCCTCACGGTCCAGTCCGTCGGCAATGCTTTCCAGCGCCGTGTCGGCCTCGCCGCGTTCCTCGCCCGTGGACAAGAGCCAACAGTATTGGTGACTGAAGAAGCCCGTGTGTGAAAGCGCATCCGCGATGCGCTCGCCCCCCGCCACCTCCAGCACCGCCGACTCCACCGCCCGCTGCAATTGGGGGCTGCCCGACACCGCCGCCGCCAATTCCAGGCTCTCCAGCACGGGCACGCGCGCCTGCAACAGCAGCCCCAGCGACCGCGCGAAGCGCGACACGGCCATCGTGTATTTCAGGTGGCCGATGACTGGCAGGTGCTGCGTGACCCAGTCCAGCCAGGCGCGCCCCGATTCCCGTCGCCATAGGGACCACAGCAGAACACGCAGGAAAATCGTCGCAAAGGCGATGGCAATCAGCACATTCACCCAATGGACCGCCACAAAATCGCCAACTCGGATGCAGAAATGTGTAATCCAAGGAAGTTCCCCGCCAAATTCCTTAAAGATATCCGAGAAGACCGGCACCACTTTCATCAACAGAAACCCCGCCAGCGCCGCCGCCACCGCCAGCACCATCACGGGATACGCCATGCTCGCTTGGATGGTGTTTTTCATGTCCACCATGCGGCCGGTGTAGGCGGAGAGTAGTTGGAGCACGCCGGCGAGGTTGCCCGTGCGTTCGCCCGCCAGCATAACGCTGGCGAAGAGCCGGGGAAAATGTTCGTGCTGGTTGTTGATCGCCTCATCCAGCGAAAGCCCCCGATCCAGATCGTGATGCAGACGGTCCAGCACCGCCTTCAGGCGCGGCGACCGCAGGTCTTTGGCGAGCGCCTTGAGGGCGGGCGCCAGCGGCAGCCCGCTGCGCGCCACCGAGGCCAGTTGCAGGGTGAACAGGTGCAACTCATCCCAGGTCAGTTGCTTGGACGTCCGCAGCAGGCCGCGTTCACGGTGCATCTCCTCCACCGACGTCACGGTCAGACCGCGCTCCTGCAAGCGCCGCGTCACCCGGTGCGCCGACTGATCCTCCATGGTCCCCGTGACTGCGTTCCCTGCGTCATCCACCGCCCGATATCTATACGTCGTCATACTGGAATCCTCGCATCGCGTTCCCCGCGTCTGTACGGATACATGGTATGTTGTTCACGCTTCAGCGTGCCGTACGTTGCTTCAGCGTGCGGTATGTTGTCCACGCTTCAGCGTGCCGTATGTTGTCCACGCCTCAGCGTGCCGTATGTTGTTCACGCTACAACGTGCCGATGCCCGCGTTCTCCGCGTCTGTACGGATATATGACCTTCAGCGGGCAAAACGATCACAACGTTCCGAAGCGGACATCTCTTTAGCCGAATGCCTGGGAAATCAGCACAACATGTTTGGCGTTGCTCATATGGGCGCATAAATGCGAAAACTGACACCCGATGATATTTCCTCTTTTTCACCCCTTTTTGCCCCAATATGCCGGGGCTTGACCTTTGCTCCGGTGTGGTGTAGGATCAGGCGTTGTGTCTTAACGAACGTTAAGTAGGATGGCCCCCGGCCCCCACACACACAATCACAACGAGGGAGAAATGAAGCAATGAGGGAAATCAAACGTGTCGCCGTGTTGGGTTCCGGCGTGATGGGCGCGGCCATTGCCGCGCACCTCGCCAACTGTGGGGTGCCCAGCGTCATGCTGGACATCGTCACGCCAAACCTGTCCGATGAGGACAAGAAGAACAAGAAGAAGCGCAACGCCCTGGTGGAAGGAAGCAAGGCGGCGCTTCTGAAGGCCAAGCCGTCCCCGCTGTATCTGAAGTCCAACGTGGACATGATAGATACGGGCAATTTCGAGGACGATATGGCGAAGATCGCGGATTGCGATCTGATCATCGAAGTGGTGATGGAGAAGTTGGAGATCAAGCACCAGGTCTTTGCCAATGTGGCCAAGCACCGCAAGCCCGGCTCCATCGTCACCTCCAACACCAGCGGAATTCCGATCAAGGCGATGGCGGTGAAGATGGACAAGGAAATGAGCCAGCATTTCATGGGGACGCACTTCTTCAACCCGCCGCGCTACCTGAAACTGCTCGAACTGATCCCCGGCCCCGACACGCTGCCGGAAGTGATCGAGACGATCGCGGATTTCGGCGAGAACGTGCTGGGCAAGGGCATCGTTTACGCCAAGGACACGCCCAACTTCATCGCCAACCGCATCATCACCTTTGCCATGCAGTATCTCATGCACGAGATGACGAAGGAAGGGCTGACGGTGGAGGAAATTGACGCGCTGACCGGCCCGGCCATCGGGCACGCCAGCAGCGCCACCTTCCGCACCGCTGACCTGGTGGGCCTGGACACCCTGCAGAAGGTCGTGGGCAATGTGCGCAACGGCTGCCCCGACGATGAGCGCCTCAGCATCATGTCCGGTCCGGACTGGTTCGACAAAATGATCGAAAAAGGCTGGTTCGGCCTCAAATCCGGGTCGGGTTTTTACAAGAAAACGAAGGAAAGGGACGAAAAAGGCAAGCCGATCATCATGGCCTTTGATCCGGCAACAGTGGATTACCGTCCGCCGATGAAGCCGCGTTTCGACTGCACGGGCGCGGTGCGCAACGTGGACAGCGTTGAAGAAAAACTGAAGATCATGCTGGGCGGCGAGGACAAGGGGGCGAAGTTCGTATTCAAGTTCTTCGCCAATCTCGCCCAATACGCCGGCAACCGGATTCCAGAGATCGCCGATGACATCGTGAACCTCGACAATGCGGTGAAGTGGGGCTTCGCGTGGGAGACCGGCATCTTTGATACCTGGGACATCCTCGGCTTCGACACCATCTGCGAGCGCATGGAAAAGGAGGGCATCGCCCTGCCGCCGATTGCGGTGGCACTCAAGAAAGCCGGCGGCAAGTCGTTCTACAAGACCGAGGACGGCGTGGAGATGTTCTTCGACCTGGCCTCCAAGAGTTACAAGCCGGTGCCGAAGAATCCGCGCGAACTGCTGCTGGTCAACGTCAAGAAAGACGCAAAGAACGTCATCGCCAGCACCGACAGCGCCAGCGTGGTGGATATCGGCGACGGCATCATATGCGTGGAATTCCACTGCAAGATGAACGCCATTGACAGCGACATCGTGGCCATGCTCAATAAGGGCGTGGACCTCTTGGAAGAGGGCAAGTACGAGGGCATGGTGATCGGCAACCAGGGGCCGCACTTCTGCGCGGGAGCCAACCTGATGCTGGTCTTGATGGCCATTCAGGCAGAGCAATGGGATTCGATTGAGCAGATGGTGCGCGGCCTGCAGAGCGCCGGCATGCGCATGAAATACTGCAAGAAACCCGTGGTCGCCGCGCCCCACCACTACACCTTCGGCGGCGGCGTCGAAATCTGCATGCACACCGACAAGGTCGTGATTGCAGGCGAGACATACGCCGGCCTGGTGGAAGTCGGCGTGGGCGTCATCCCGGCGGGCGGCGGCACCAAGGAAATGCTTGTCCGCGCGTTGGAGAAGATTCCGCCCGGCGTCACGATAGACCCGTTCCCGCTGGTGCGCCGCGCCTTTGAGAACATCGCCACTGCCAAGGTGGGCACAAGTGGCGCGGAATTCATCGAACTGGGGTACATGCGCGACACGGACATCGTCCTGCCCAACTACGACCACCAGATCGGCCGCGCCAAAGACGTCGCGCTCGGCCTCGCCAAGATGGGCTACACGCCGCCCAGGCCGCCGCGCCTCTGGGCAGTGGGCGACACCGCCATGGCCGCGTTCGAAGCCGCCGTGTGGGGCATGAAGGAAGCCGGATTCGCCTCGGAACACGACATGCTCATCTCCAAGAAAATCGCCCACATTCTGACCGGCGGCGGCCGCTTCGAGGGCACGCCGCTGACCGAACAGGACCTGCTCGACCTCGAATGCGAGGCGTTCTGCAGCCTCTGCGGCACGGAAAAAACCAAAGAACGCATTCAGCACATGCTGATGAGCGGCAAGCCGCTGCGCAACTAAAAGAAGGAGGAACCATCCATGGATAAGTCATATGTTGTTGCAGCCGTGCGGACGGCTGTGGGAAGGTCCAAGAAGGGGAGCGCCATCGCCCACGTGCGCCCTGACGATCTGGGCGTGGCGGCCGTGCAGGAAGTGGTCAAACGCGCCGGCATCCCCGCGGAGAAAATTCAGGATGTGGTGATGGGCTGCGCGTTTCCCGAAGCGGAATCCGGCATGAATGTCGCGCGCATCATCGCGCTGGCCTGCGGGCTGCCGGATACCGTCGCCGGGGTCACGATCAACCGTTTCTGCTCGTCGGGTCTGGAGACCATGGCGACGGTCGCGGCGAAAATCGAAGTCGGCATGCTGGACTGCGCGGTCGCGGGCGGCATCGAGTCCATGAGCGTCATTCCCATGGGCGGCAACAAACTCTGCCCCAATCCCGGCCTCGTGCGAAGCCTGCCCGAAGCCTACACGAGCATGGGACAGTGCGCCGACAACGTCGCGCGCGATTTCAAGATCACGCGCGAGGAATGCGATCAGTGGGCGTATCAGAGCAACATGCGCGCCGTCGCGGCCATCAAAGAAGGCCGTTTCAAGGATGAAATCGTTCCGTTGGAGGTCAAAGGCCCCAACGGCACGTTCATTTTCGACACGGATGAAGGTCCGCGCGCTGATACGACCCTGGAAGGATTGGCGAAACTGAGGCCCGCCTTCGCGGCATCCCCCGCCCTGGGCGTCACCACCGCAGGCAATTCCAGCCAGACGAGTTGCGGCGCCGCCGCCACCATGATGGTGAGCGAGAAGATGCTGAAAGACCTCAAACTCAAGCCCTTGGCCAAACTGCGCGGTTACGCCGTCGGCGCGGGCAGCCCGAAATACCTCGGCCCCGCCCAGGTTCCCGCCATTGAGAGTGCGCTCGCGCAGGCCGGCATCACGCTGAAAGACATCGGTCTGGTCGAGTGCAACGAAGCCTTCGCGACCCAGACGCTCTATGTGGTCAAGCAACTGGGCTTGGACCCGGCCATTGTGAACGTAAATGGCAGCGCCATCGCCTTGGGCCACCCGCTGGGCTGCACCGGCGCCAAACTCGCCACCACGCTCATCTACGAGATGCGCCGTCGGGGCGTCAAGTACGGCCTCGAAACCATGTGCATCGGCACCGGCATGGGCGCGGCCGGCATCTTTGAACTCTGCGACTGATTGAATCGTGCCATCCCAAGCCCCTGCCCCGGCAGGCCGCAAACCCCGGGGCGGGGGCGTTTTGCAAATCCGGTGTGTCGAATATTGGACTCTGGGTAGCCTCGTTGCACCGCTCCCGCGGTGCAACGTCCTGTTTTGGCGCTCCGCGCCAAAGAGGAGCGGGGATTGGTGAAGCGCATGCGGAATGCGGATACAGCGCGTGGCGCGGGAGCGCCACAGCAGTGCGTGACACCGCAGGAGCGGTGTCACGAGGCGAATAAATGTGGTTACGACTATGTCGCATCATGGGTCACTCATCTGCGGGCGGCGGGGATTCGGGCGCGTCTTCTTCCGGCGGCAACAGGTTCTTCAGTCCCTCAAAGGCGTTGAAGCCCAGCGTGGGTTGCGTGCTGCCCATCGGTGATTTCGCGTAATGTTCCCGCTGTTCCGGCGTCTGGTGCTCGTCGTCATGGCAGTACAGACACAGCAACTCCCAGTTGCTCCCGTCCGGCGGATTGTTCATGTGGTCGCCGTCCCGGTGATGCACCGTCAGTTCCCGCAGCGTCTTGCCCGAAAACTCCCGCCCGCACCGCCCGCACACATGCGGCAGGATGCGCAGCGCCTGCTCGCGATACCCCTGATCGCGCTCCGCGCGCTCCCGCCGCAACTTCTCCAGAAACTGCGCCTTCCGTTCCGGGTCCAACCGCCGTCTGCCAAGCGCCATAATCCGTCCTCAATATCATCGTTTCTCGTGCGATTCGCCCCTTGAATGTACCGCATCGGCGAAAATCGCGGCAAGTTCCTCACATTTCCGCCGCATGAGGGAACATCACCTTCTCTTGTCGTCAATCCCACAGCGGCCTTCAACGACGAGGTGGGTTCCGCCTCGCCGTTCCCACACTGCAAGAATTGTTACATTTTAGCCGCGTGGCGCGCAGCGCCGGGGGATGTAAAATGCCATATAGTGCGCCACGACAATCCATGCCATTCCGCTAAAGTGTTACGAAGAATTGAAGAGCGGGAAAATCCAGGGGTTGTCACATCACACG
>CAZLII010000133.1:0-9166 GCA_964559065.1 uncultured Nitrospirales bacterium
CGAATACCCAAGGCTGGTCGAAGGAACACACAGCCCCGACCTTCTCCGCCATCGTGTGGGACCGCTGGACCCTGCGCAACCTCTACGCCACCGGCGGCGACGGCGGCCTGTTCTGGGACTGCACGAACCGGATCGAGCCGTTCACGGTGGTGGTCGAGGATTGCGTGAGCATCGGGCGCGCCTTTGGCGGCGGCGTGGCCAGTTGCCTCTCCCGCCCCGACGAACCCATCACGTTCCGGCGCTGCCTCTTGTGGGCGCTGGACTGGTGGGGCGACACCGCGGCCGCCTACGCCCGCGTCGAGAATGAAGCCATGCCCGAACGCCCCGATGTCATCTTTGAAGACTGCACGCTGGTCAGCCCGCAGTGCGCGTTGAAGGGCGGCAATTACGGCTTCCACACCTACACCCGCATCCGGGCGGCGCGGTCCAGACTTGTCGTGCTGAACTTCTCCCAACCCCAAGGCACGCCCAGCGACGGCATCATCGTGAGCATGCAGCACGGGAAATACCTGCATGTGGACCTCGAAGACTGCACGCTGATGGGCTACAAGGTCTTCGGGGTCAAGGTGGACCAGGATTCCGTAAACGCCATCGGCTACAGCCTCGCCGGCGACGTGCGCACCTATGTGCAGCACACGCAGGAGGTCCCCGAAGGCATGTTCCGAATCACCCATTGGCCCGCCGATATTTTTTCCGCCATCGCGCCGCCCGGAATCCCGCGCACCGCGCCGACGCTCACGCGCCGGGGCGTGGTCGTCAAGGACATGTGTGAAGTGTCCGTGCTGTGGTGGCGGGGGCGGCTGTGTCGGATGGACTGCGTGCGGCCCGCCAGCGGCGGCGACCGGAAGGACTACTACCTGCTGCTGCGCGACGTCGACACGGGCGAGGAACTCGCCGGATTCGCCGAGGGCTACGGCTTGGCGTGCGCCCTCGTGCATGACGACACGTTCTACGCTTTCGCTTCGCGCTTTGAGGACGGCGACTGGAACGACGTGACCATGTTCTGGTCCAAAGACCTGCGGCATTGGGAGCACAAGATCGTCATCCGCCAGGAAAACGAGCACCTCTTCAACAGTTCCGTCTGCGCGGGGCCGGACGGATTCGTCATGGCCTACGAATCCAACGACCCCGCCTATCCCGCCTTCACCACCAAGTTCGCCGTGTCCAAGGACCTGATGGACTGGACCAAGCGCCCCGAAGCCACTTTCGGCACAGACCGCTACACGGCGTGTCCGAGCATCCACTACGCCAACGGGCATTACTACGTGCTGTACCTGGAGCGCAGGCCGCCGAGATGGTTCTTTGAAACCTACATCGCCCGATCCCCCGACCTGAAATCCTGGGAATTGAGCAGCGCCAATCCCGTCATCACGCCCGAAGGCGCTGACGAGGGCATCAACGCCTCCGACCCCGACCTTGTCGAAGTGGACGGCACGACCCGGCTCTATTACGCCGTGGGCGACCAGCGCACCTGGATGAACATCAAAATGGCGGAATACCCCGGCCCCCTCCCCCAATTCCTCGAAGCCTGGTACGCCGCACCAGGGATTCCGGAACATGGCGCACCCGGAACGGGAACACACAAAAGCACACACGCTGGCCTGTAGAATTGCGCGTCATTCGGGAGGGGCCGCTTGTGCGCGCGCCGCGTGAATGTGTAGCATGGCATCCTCATTGTTGCGGTGCTTTTCAAGTTCTGGAGTACAGGCTTCAGCCTGTTGGGGATGCGGGCGCGGCGTCCGTGCAAGTTCTGGAGTACAGGCTTTAGCCTGTTGGGGAATGCGGACGAGCCGTCCGTGCAAGTTCTGGAGTACAGGCTTTAGCCTGTTGGGGATGCGGGCGGGACGTCCGTGCAAGTTCTGGAGTACAGGCTTTAGCCTGTGAAGACATGCAGGCAAACTGCGGTTGGTCTTGGGAGCATGACGGATGCTATTGGCAGGAAAGACGGCGTTGATTACGGGCGCGGGGCGCGGCATTGGCCGCGCGATTGCCCTGGCGTTTGCGGAGCAGGGCTGCGACATCGCGGCGGCGGCGCGCACGGAATCGGAACTGGCGGAAACCGTGGCGCTGGCGCAACAGCGGGGCCGCCGCGCAGCGGCGTATCCATGCGACGTGGCGGACCCTGAGCAGGTGGCCGCGATGGCGCAGGCGGCGCTGTCGGATTTCGGCGCCATTGACATCCTCGTGAACAACGCGGGCTATGCCTGTTTCAAGCCGTTCATGGAACTGACCCTGGAGGAATGGCGGCGGACGCTGGACGTCAACATGAGCGGCATCTTCCTGTGTTGCCGGGCGCTGCTGCCGCACATGATCGCGCGGCGTTCGGGCTGCATCATCAACATCTCCAGCGTGTCGGGCCTGCGCCCCATCATGCACCAGAGCGCCTACTGCGCGTCGAAGCACGGCGTGAACGGCCTGAGCGTCACGCTGGCGATGGAACTGAAGGAGCACGGCGTCCGCGTGCATGCGCTGTGTCCCGGCGGGGTGAAAACGCGGCTTTCGGACGAAGCGATGCCCAAACGCGACAAGTCGGACTGGATGACGCCGGAAGATGTGGCGCACACCGCGGTGTATCTCGCAACGCTGGGGCCGAACGCCACCGTGGACATCGTCTATCTGCGCCGCTTCGGCAGCGTGCCGCTCGGAGGATGAACCGCATGGCCGGACCCGACGCCCCCTGGAACGACACGCCGCCGCGCCGCGCCGCGCCGGAGGAGAATCCCGCGCAGATGGACGTGGAGCCGCTGGTCACGCTGGAGGGCACAGTCGAGCGGATTGTCTATGAAAACGAGGAGACCGGCTTTTTTGTCGGGCGGCTGCTGGTCCGCGGGACCGGCCCGGTGAGTTTCGTGGGCAATCTGATGGCAATTTCCGAGGGGGAGACCATCCGCATCGAGGGCCGCTGGGTGGATGACAAGCGCTTTGGTCGGCAGGTGCGCGTCAGCAGTTATGAGACGGTGCTGCCGACCACCACGGAAGGCATCGAGCGCTATCTTGGCTCGGGGCTGATCGAGGGCATCGGGCCGGTCTTCGCGCGGCGGCTGGTCGAGGCGTTCGGCGTCGAAACGCTTCGGGTGATTGACCAGGAGCCGAAGCGTCTGCTGAAGGTGCCGGGCATCGGGCGCAAACGCGCGCAGCAAATCCGCGAGGCGTGGGCGTCGAAAAAGGCGCTGCAATCCATCATGCTCTTTCTGCAGGGGCACGGCATCTCCACGGGGCAGGCAATCAAGATTTTCAAGCAGTACGGCGATGCGGCGGTGGCCGTGATCCGCGAGAACCCCTACCGGCTGGCGGAGGACATAGACGGCATCGCATTCCGGGGCGCGGACAAAATCGCGGCCCGCCTCGGCATCCAGAAGGATTCGCCGGATCGCATGCGGGCGGGGTTGCTGCATGTGTTGATCAGCGCGGCGCAGGACGGGCACCTGTTCCTGAACGAAGAGGTACTGATCCCCGAAGCGGCGGCCTTGCTGGAGGTGGGGGAGGAATGCCTGAAGGAACCGCTGACACAGTTGGCGGCGTCGCGCGAAGTGGTGCGCGAAAACGGCGTGGCGTACGTCCCGCAGTTGCACGCCGCCGAACGCGGCATCGCCGCGATCCTGAAACGCCTGGTCGCGACCCCGCACGAACCGGTGTCCATCCATGTGGAAAATGCGTTGCGTTGGGTGGAGAAGGTCAAGAAGATCACGCTGTCGCCGGAACAGCGCGAGGCCATCGCCGTGGGCGCGACCGAAAAGGTGCTCGTGATCACCGGCGGGCCGGGCACGGGCAAGACCACGGTGATCAACAGCCTGCTGGCGGTTCTGGAAAAGAAGGGGTTGTCGTTTCTGCTGGCCGCGCCGACGGGCCGCGCCGCCAAGCGCATGGAGGCCGCCACCGACCGCGAGGCCCGCACCATGCACCGCCTGCTCGAATTCAGCCCCAAAACAGGCGCCTTCACCCGCAACGAAGACAATCCGCTGGACACCGACCTGGTGGTCATTGATGAAGTCTCGATGGTGGACGCGCCGCTGATGCACGCGCTGCTCAAGGCGTTGCCGCCCTTCGCGCGGCTGGTTTTGGTCGGCGACGTGGACCAGTTGCCCTCCGTCGGTCCGGGCAACGTGCTGTTCGACATCATCGCGAGCCAGACCGTCCCCGTGGTCCGCCTGCGGACCGTGTTCCGGCAGGCGGCGCAGAGCGGCATCGTGGCCAACGCCCACCGTATCAACGAGGGCAAGTACCCGGAATTCAACAAAGAGGACTTCGTGCTGGTGGAACGGCGCGTACCGGAGGCCGCGCTGGAGACCATACTGGAGTTGATCACGCGCCGCATCCCGGCGCGCTTCGGCCTCGACCCCGTGCGCGATATCCAGGTGCTCGCGCCCATGCGCCGGGGCGACGCCGGCGTGATCCGGCTGAACGAGGCCATCCAGGCCGCGCTGAACCCCAACGGAAAGCCCGTGCCGCGCCGGGGCTTCCGCGAGGGCGACAAGGTGATGCAGACCAGAAACAACTATGAACTGGACGTGTACAACGGCGACACGGGCATCATCACCCTGGTGGACGAGGAGGCGGGCGAACTGGAGGTGACATTCGAGGACAAGACGGTGCTCTACCGTTTTGACGAGGCCGACAACCTGGTCCTGGCCTACGCGGCGACGGTCCACAAGGCGCAGGGTTCGGAATATCCCGCCGTGGTGCTGCTTTTCCTCCCGCAGCACTATATGATGCTCCAGCGAAACGTGCTCTATACGGCCGTCACGCGGGGCAAACGGCTGGTGACCGTGGTGGGCGATCCGAAGGCGGTGGGCATGGCCGTGCGGCAATGCAAGATAGCGCGCCGCAACACCCGCCTTACCGAGCGCCTCAGAAACGAGATTTAGCGGGCAGGTTCGCGGTACAATACAGAAGGGCACGGGTGAAGGAGTTGACATGCAGACGACCACGGGGAACGCGCATGGCATGGCTGACAACCTGGAATCTCAAGATCGCACTGTGAGCGCGCCCGGCGAAGGCGTGGGCGGATGGCTGCTGTTGCTGTGCATTACACTGACCATCCTCAATCCTTTTGTTGGCGCGCACAATCTGTTGTTGCACTACCAACGGGCCAGCGCCGATTTCGACTACGTGCAGGGGTTGCAAAATTATCTTTTCGTCAACACCGGTCTCCGGCTTTTCCTCGTCATTTTCGGCATGCATGCGGGCATCAGTTTGTGGACGGAGCGCCCGCATGCCGTGCGCACCGCCAAACGCTACCTGTTCTGTTTCCTTGGCGCGCTGGCGCTCGGTGTTGCACTGCTTTTTGTCATGGTGGAATGGCCCGACTACGCCATCGAAATTCTGGCCCGCGAAATCGCCAAGGAAGTCATTCCGTCTCTGGTTTTTTTCACCGTTTGTTACCTGTATCTCAGCAAATCAAAACGCGTGAAGGCCACCTATCTGGACTGATGCGGCGTTTTCATCAGGCCCGTGAAAAGGAGCACCGCATGATCAAGCGAATTGCCGTCCTGAATGCGGACGGCGCATTGTGCCAGGCGCTTGCGCGCGCCGCGGAAGGACACGACGCGATTATCGTGGCGGTGCCGCCTGGAGAAGCGCCGCCGCCCGGCACTGTGGTGCTGGCGGCGGGGTCGGCCCCCGCCGAAGCGGCCCTGGATGCGGCGCTCGCCGCGAGCGCGGAGACGGAAGGGCTGCTGGTATTGCTGGCCGACGCGATTGCCTGTCGCGAAGGCATCCCGGAAGGGTCTTCAGAACGGGTGCGCCGTTATGCCCTGCGTTTCGCGCGCGCCCTCGGATTAAGCCCTGAAGAACAATTCAGCCTGGAGCGCGCCGCATTGCTGCGCGATATTGGGAAAATCCGCATCCCGAATGAAATCCTCCTGAAAAAGAGCGTGCTGGACTATGATGAATGGACCCTGCTCCAGTCGCACGCCGCGCTGGGCGCGGAACTCCTCGCGGAACGCGGCATCTACCGTGATGTGCTCGATGCGGTCCGCTACCACCACGAATGCTATGACGGCGACGGCTATCCCGATCACCTCGAAAAAGACGCCATTCCCCTGTCGGCGCGCATCATGAAAATTCTCGACGTGTACTGCGCCATGACCAGCCCCCGCCACTACCGCCCCACGCATTGCACGCATGAGGACGCCGTTGTGCATCTGAAAAACGAGCGCGGCAAACATTTTGATCCGCACCTCACGGACGTGTTCATTGAGGCCAGGATCGGCATGGGCGCCGAATAATCGGCAGCCCGTTTGCAAGGACGGTTATTGCTCTCTCATGACGCGGCGAGCATTTCCTGATACCATCCAATGGTGCGCCGGAGGCCCTCTTCAAAAGGCGTGGCCGCCTTGAAGCCGAAGAGTTTTTCGGCTTTTGTGGTGTCGAGGCATCGGCGCGGTTGGCCGTTGGGCTTGCTCGTGTCCCACACGATGCGCCCGGTGAAACCGGTGAACGCCGCAATCATCTGGGCAAGGTCCTTGATGCTGATTTCCATGCCGGAACCGATGTTGACGGGGTCTGCGCTGTTATAGTGTTCCGCGCCTCGGACGATGCCTTCGGCGGCGTCTTCCACGTAAATGAATTCACGCGTGGCGCTGCCGTCGCCCCAGCAGACGATTTCCGGCGCGCCCGCGCGCACGGCGTCCACGCATTTCTTGATCAACGCCGGAATCACGTGCGACGTGGCGGGATCGAAGTTGTCGCGCGGCCCATAGAGATTCACAGGCAACAGATTGATGGCGTTG
The DNA here is from genome assembly GCA_964559065.1 of uncultured Nitrospirales bacterium. Lineage (GTDB taxonomy): Bacteria > Hydrogenedentota > Hydrogenedentia > Hydrogenedentales > CAILVY01 > CALEDJ01. The sequence continues at coordinate 6,732 of CAZLII010000133.1, forward strand.
AACCCGTACTGCTGCCGATAGGCCTGCGCCTGCACAATCAGCATCTTCTTGGCCAGCCCGTACGGCGCATTGGTCTCTTCGGGATAGCCGTTCCAAAGGTCTTCTTCCTTGAATGGCACGGGGGTGAACTTGGGATAGGAACAGATGGTGCCGATGGCGACAAATTTCTCCACGCCGGCCAGGCGACTTTGTTCCATCAACTGCACCCCCATGATCATATTGTCGTAGAAGTACTTGCCGGGGTTGGTCATGTTGCCGCCGATACCGCCGACCACCGCCGCCAGATGAATGACCACTTCGGGGCGCGCGGTTTCCAGCATGCGCTGGATGTCGGCAAGCCGCCGCAGATCATAGTCGCGGGATCGGGGCACAAAGACATGTTTGCACCCGAGCAAACGCAGGTTCGCGGTAACCTGCGCGCCCAAAAAGCCTGCGCCGCCCGTCACCACCACCCGGCGATTGGCCCAAAACTCGTTCATTGCATCTTCTCCTTCTTCCACCCGCCATAGCATGTGCGGCGCAGTTTTTTCCGTTTCATATTCGCCCGCCGGCGGCCTTTTCGCGTTCGGCCAGTTTGAGATCGGCGTCAATCATGATGCGGACCAATTCGCGGAAGGAGGTTTTCGGCGTCCAGCCCAGTTGTTTTTTCGCTTTGGACGCGTCGCCGATCAGCAGGTCCACCTCGGCGGGCCGGTAGTAGCGCGGATCAATCTCGACGTAATCCTGGTAATTCATGTCAAGGTAGGAAAAGGCTTCCTCAAGAAACTCGCGGATGGTATGGGTTTCGCCCGTGGCGAGCACATAGTCGTCTGGACGGTCCTGTTGCAGCATGAGCCACATCGCCTCGACATACTCTTTGGCATAGCCCCAGTCGCGCTTGGCGTCAAGATTGCCAAGAAAGAGTTTCTTCTGCAATCCGAGTTTGATGCGCGTGGCGGCGCGGGTGATTTTCCGGGTGACGAAGGTTTCGCCGCGCCGGGGCGATTCGTGGTTGAAGAGAATGCCGTTGCAGGCAAACATGTCATAAGATTCGCGGTAGTTGACAGCGGCCCAATAGGCGAAGACCTTCGCGGCGGCGTAGGGGCTGCGCGGATAGAACGGCGTCTTTTCGCTCTGCGGCACCTCCATCACCTTGCCGAACATCTCGCTGCTGGACGCCTGGTAGAACTTGGGGCGCACGCCGCAATTGCGCACCGCTTCCAGCAGGCGGATGGCGCCAACGCCCACAATGTCGGCGGTGTACTCCGGCGCGTCGAAACTCACGCGCACATGGCTTTGCGCGCCGAGGTTGTAGATTTCGTCCGGCTGGATGCGGTTGATGACGCTGGTGAGGCATGAGGCGTCGGACAGGTCGCCATACAGGAGTTGCAATTTGCGGTTGGGTTCATGCGGGTCTTCATAGATATGGTCAATGCGACCGGTGTTGAACGAACTGGAACGGCGAATCAGCCCGAAGACTTCATAGTCTTTGCCCAGCAGAAACTCGGCCAGATAGGACCCGTCCTGCCCCGTAATGCCGGTAATCAACGCTTTTTTCATCGAACAGTGCTCCTTCCCAAGGCCACTCCAGGAGGGTATTTTTTTAGCCCAAGCAATTGGCACGCCGCAAGCACAAGGAATGCGGGGTTGTTGAAAACATAACGCCGCCACATCCGGCGCGGCTCGACCCAAAGGCGGAAAAGCCATTCCAGCCCATAACGCTGCATCCGCTTCGGCGCCTGCCGCACGAGACCGGTGTGAAAATCAAAGGCCGCGCCCACGCCCAACATGACCGGAACCTTGACGCGGCGGAAATGGCGGCCCATCCACAGTTCCTGCTTGGGAGCGCCCAGCCCCACCCACAGGATGTCCGCGCCGCTCTCATTGATGCGTTTGACATCCGCTTCATCTTCTTCCGGCGTCAGGGGACGGAACGGCGGCGAATAGCAGCCCGCCACCTTCAAGCCCGGAAACCGCGTTTGCAGGGTCTGGGCCAGTTTCTCCGGAAGCCCTTCCCGCCCGCCGTAGAAGTAATGCGAAAGCCCCTCGGCAATGCTGCGCTCGCAGACCGCCAGCATCAGGTCCGGACCATAGACCCGCTCCTGTTGGTCAAAGCCCCGCAACTGCTGAAACCAACCCAGCGGCCTGCCGTCCGGCATCACCATCGCAGCCTCATTGTGGATGCGCCGGTATTCCGGGTCACTCTGACACATCATGACCGTATGCACATTACTTACGCAGACGTAATGCGGTTCGCCGGATTTCGCCATTTGAATCACGGCTTCCACCGCTTCCGCCATGCTGACGTGGCACACCCCCACGCCCAGGGTGTTTACCCGTTGCATCGTGTACACTCCTTCATATATAGATTATGCCTCAAAAACCTGACCTGTAACCAGTACTGTCCAAAACAAACCAAGCGCTTTCTTCCGGATTTTCATGACATGCATCCGGCC
>CAZLII010000134.1:0-9157 GCA_964559065.1 uncultured Nitrospirales bacterium
CTCGGCGGGCAGGCCGAAGGCGTCCCAGCCCATCGGGTCCAACACGTTGAAGCCGCGCATCCGCTTGTGGCGCGCGATGATGTCCGTGGCGGTGTAGCCTTCCGGATGGCCGACGTGCAGGCCGTCGCCACTGGGATATGGAAACATGTCCAGCACGTAGTATTTTGGCTTGGCGGAGTCAATGTCTGACTTGAAGGTCTTGTGCTTGAGCCAATATGCCTGCCATTTTGACTCGATGCTCTGATGATCGTACTTCCCTTGGGACATGAGAAAAAAGTCTCCCGAACCCGGCAGGCTGAAGCCTGTACTCCAAAACCCGGCAGGCTGAAGCCTGTACTCCAAAACCCGGCAGGCTAAAGCCTGTACTCCAGAACTTCGCAGGCTAAAGCCTGTACTCCAAAACCCGGCAGGCTGAAGCCTGTACTCCAGAACAGTGGCGCAGGCGTCTTGCCTGCAAAGATACACCACCCTCGAATAAAAAGGGATTGAAGGCCGCACTATAGCATATTTGCCCGAAAAACTGAAAACAGCAGGCGGAATGTGCGATCATTCCGGCGTCGTTTCAGAATAGCCGTTGCTTTTGTCTTGGACAGCAATCAGGTCCAACCATCATGCGGATTCAGTTGATACATCCCCCCATCTATTTCAATCCTGCGGCGGTGCAGGCGACGCGCCCTTCGCTGCCGTTGGGGTTGGCGTATATCGCCGCAGCACTGCGGGAAGACGGCCATGCGGTTTCCGTGCTGGACGCCGCCATGGCTGCGCCGACACAGGCGACCAGCGAGGAACGGCTGCAATACCTTGGACTGCGCCCGGAACAGATCGCGGCGGCCATTGATCCCGACGCTGAAGCGGTTGGCATCAGCGTACTATTTTCGTTCACCTGGCCGCTGGTGCGGCGGATTGTCCGCTGCATCCGCGAATCCCGTCCAGATTTGCTGATCGCAGGCGGCGGCGAACATTTCAACGGCCTTCCTGAACACTCGCTGCGTGAAGCGCCGCTGGACTATCTGGTGCTGGGCGAGGGCGAAGAGACGGCGCGGGAATTGTTCCGGGCGCTGGAGAACGGCGCTGCCGTGGATGCAATACCGGGATTGGCATTCTTGCGCAATGGGGACTATGTGCAGACGCCGCATCGCACGCGCATCCATGATGTGGACGCGATCCCCTGGCCCGCATGGGACTTGTTTGATCCGAAAGCCTACTATGAACACGGGCACGTGATGGGCGTTAACGCGGGGATGGCGATGCCGATTCTGGCGACGCGGGGATGTCCCTATGCCTGCACGTTTTGCTCCAACGCGGAGATGTGGCGGCGCTGCTGGCGCGCGCGCGACCCGGAAAAGGTCGCCGATGAAATCGAGCACTACCATCGGCAATACGGGGCGGTCAGTTTTCCGTTCCATGACCTGACCGCCATTCTCCGCAGGGATTGGATGGTCCGGTTCTGCGAAATTCTGGAGCGCCGGAAACTCAAGATTTCCTGGCAGTTGCCCGTGGGCACCCGCTGTGAGGTGATCAACGAGGAAGTCGCGGGATGGCTGCAGAAAACCGGTTGTCATGCCATCACCTTCGCCCCGGAAAGCGGTTCCGAACGCACCCGCAAACTGGTGGGCAAACGCCTCAAGGAACCGAGCCTCATTCGCGCGGTGCGCGCATCGGTCCGCCACAGACTCGCGGTGTCTAATTTCTTTGTCGTGGGATTTCCGCACGACACCGCAGCGGACATGCGCCAGTCCGTGCGCTTGGCCTTCCGGTTGGGTCTTGCCGGGGCGCATGACATCGCACTGAGCATCTTCTTTCCCATCCCCGGCACCCAACTCTACCGGGAACTGGAGGCGTCGGGTCGCATCACCCTGTCAGATGAAACACTACTGGCGCCCATCTTCTCCATGGATGCCGTGTTGGACGAAAAGAATAGTTTTTGCGCTCACATGAGCGCCGCCGCCATCACCCGATGGAAATATGCCATCCTGCTGGTCTTTTTCCTGACCCAATTCATGGTGCGGCCGTGGAGACCCCTTCAACTTCTCTGGAACGTACTTCAAGACAAGGAAACCTGCCGCCTCGACATTTTTCTGAATGAGCGCAAGCGGCGTCTGCTGCGTCGCTTCGGTCGCTCCACACGCCAGCCGGGGCAAAATCGGGTTTAATTTCCTTTTGAAAATGTGCTACCATCCCAAGTGATCTGTTCTGTGTGCGGGGATTTATTGAATTACGGGCTTTGCGTAAGGAGACTTCGCATCATGCAAGTGTCGAATCTGTTTGATCTTAGCGGGAAAGTGGCGGTGGTGACCGGCGGTGGCGGGGTGCTTGGGGGTGCAATCGCCGAGGGCTTGGGGGCGGCAGGCGCCGCTGTCGCGATTGCCGACCTGTTTCCTGACAATGCCAGGTCCGTGGCCCAGCGAATTTGCGATGCAGGCGGGAAGGCCAAAGGGTATTTCATGGATGTGTTCAAGAAAGAGACCATCCAGGCGTGTTGTGACGCGGTGCTGGCGGATTTCGGCTCCGTGGATATTCTGGTGAACGCAGTCGGCGGCAACATGAAAGGGGCGACCACGTCGCCGGAGCAATCTTTTTTCGATATTCCCGCGGAAGCGATGCAGAAGGTGGTGGATTTGAATCTCACAGGCGGGGCGGTCGTTCCGTCGCAGGTCTTTATCCAAGCCATGCTCAAGAACCCGGAGGGCGGTTCCATCATCAATGTGTCCTCCATGAACGCATTCCGTCCGTTGACGCGGATTCCGGGGTACAGCGCGGCCAAGGCGGCGGTGAGCAATTTCACGCAGTGGCTGGCGGTGCACCTAGCGCAGGAATACAGCCCGAAACTGCGTGTCAATGCCATCGCCCCCGGCTTTTTCCTGACCGAACAGAACCGATTCCTCCTGACGGATGAGAAAACCGGGGAACCCACGCCGCGCGGCAAGACGATCATCGCCCATACGCCCATGGGGCGCTACGGCGCGCCGGAAGACCTTATCGGCACAGTGATTTGGCTGGCGAGCGACGCCTCGCGGTTCGTGACGGGGATTGTCACACCGGTGGATGGCGGTTTTTCGGCGTTTTCCGGGGTATGATAACGGATTGGCATTTCGCGGGTTCCATGCCCGCACAACTTGGTACCAGTGGAGAGTATGATCATGAGTGACGCGGTGGACAAACTGAAAGCCCATCAACCGAAGCATGAGTTTCTGGTCGCCATTGACTCCGACGGCTGCGCCTTCGACACGATGGAGATCAAACATAAGGAATGCTTTATCCCAAATATTATCAAGCACTTCCACCTGCAGGCGGTGTCGAAATACGCCCGCGAAGCGGCGGAGTTTGTGAACCTGTATTCCAAGTGGCGGGGGATCAATCGTTTTCCCGCGCTGGTCATGCTGTTTGATTTGCTTCAGGATTGGGACAAAGTGCAGCGGCGCGGCGTGAAAATCCCCGACGCGCCGAATCTGCGGGCGTGGATAAAACAGGAAACGAAACTGGGCAACCCGGCGCTGGAAGCCTACTGCAAACAACATGATCACGCGGACATGCACCAAACCCTCGCTTGGAGTAAGGCGGTAAACGCCAGCGTTGCGGATATTGTGCAGGGCGGCCTGCCGCCCTTCCCCTTCGTGCGGGAGAGCCTGGAAAAGGCGATGGCCGGGGCCGACATCATGGTATGCTCGCAGACCCCGACGGAGGCGCTCGTCCGGGAATGGGAGGAGCAGGACGTGGCGAAATACGTCTTCGCCATCTGCGGCCAGGAAATGGGCACCAAGGGCGAGCACATCCACTATGCCGCCGAAGGGCGTTATGAGAACACAAGAATCCTCATGATCGGCGACGCCTTCGGCGATCTCAAGGCGGCCCGCGCCAACAACGCGCTGTTCTTCCCTGTCGATCCGGGCGATGAGGACGCCTCGTGGCAGCGGCTCTTTGAGGAAGGCTTGGACCGCTTCTTCGCCGGAACCTATGCCGGCGATTACGAAGCGTCGCTGATCAGGGAATTCGAGCGGTATCTGCCTGAAACGCCGCCCTGGAAGAAATAACAAGCATGCGATTCGAGGTGCGCCGAAAACCGGACTATGAACAATTCGTGCGGGTGCTGCGCCGGGGAAAACGTCCGGAGCATCTCCCGTTTTACGAGCACTACGCCAGTCCCGGATTCATTGCGCGGCGCACCGGAACGGACTACGATACCGCGCCCTTTGATATGGACCGGTCCTGGCGCATCGTCGTGGATTTCTGGGTGGGGATGGGGTTCGACGTGATTCCCATGGAGATTCCGCCTTATCTGCCGCTGGAATCCCACGAGGAACGCCACGGCCAAGTCTCGCACGGCAGCGAAGCCACTGTAACGATTCGCAACCGGGAAGACTTCGAACGCTACCCCTGGCCGGACCTGGCCGCACCGTTGGACTTCGCCCATTTTGAAAAGGTGACCGAACTGTTGCCGGATGGGGTGAAGATTGTCGGCGGCGTCTGCGCGGGACCCTATGAATGGGTCTCAAGCATGATGGGCGTACAGGGCTTGGCGCTTGCGGTCTGCACCGAACCGGACCTGGTGGATGCGATGTTTACGCGGATAGGCGAGATTCACACGAGCGCCCTGCGACAAATCGCCTCGATGGGCGCCGTCTGCGCCCTGCGCCAGGGAGACGACCTGGGTTTCAAGACTTCGACTTTCCTCTCACCGGATCAACTCCGGAAATATGTGTTTCCAATTTATAAGCGGATGGTCGAGATTGCGCACGCGGCGGGCAAGCCGTTTATTCTGCACTCCTGCGGGAATCTCGCGACCGTTTACGATGACATCATCACTGACTGCGGCATTGACGCCAAGCACTCATTCGAGGATGTCATTATGCCGGTGACGGCATTCAAGAAAAAGTACGGCGACCGGGTTACGGCGCTTGGCGGCCTGGATGTGGACCGCATCTGCCGCATGGAAGAAAAACCCCTGCGCGCTTACGCCCGGGCCATCATTGACGCATGTTTCGCCGATGGGTTCTGGGCGATGGGCACCGGGAATTCACTGACCGACTACATGCCGGTGGAGAATTATTTGACCGTGCTGGATGAAGCGATGCAGACATCATGAAGATTATCGCCGACGAGAATATCCCCTATGTCCGCGAGGCGTTTGCAGCGTTTGGGGCCGTCCATACCATGCCGGGGCGCGCCATCACGCGGGACGCGCTCGCGGATGCGGATACGCTGCTGGTGCGGTCCATCACCCGCGTGAACCGCGACCTGCTGGAGGGAACGCCGGTGCGTTTTGTCGCCACGGCCACCATCGGCGAAGACCATGTTGACAAGGCGTACTTGCAGGAAAGGGGCATCGCGTTTTCCGCGGCGCCCGGCTGCAACGCCGGCAGCGTCCGCCAGTATGTCACGGCGGCGCTGTTGTCACTGGCGGATGCTTTTGAATTCCGTTTGGACGCGATGACGCTGGGCATTGTGGGGGTCGGCAATGTCGGCGGGCGGGTATGGAAGGCCGCCGAAGCGTTGGGCATGCGGTGCGTGTTGAACGACCCGCCGCTGGCGGACAAGACCGGCGACCCGCGATACCGTCCCGTTACGGAGATTCTCGATTGCGACATCATTACGCTGCATACGCCTTTGGAGAAAGGCGGGCAATATCCCACGTGGCATCTCGCCGATGCGGCATTCCTGCGCGCAATGAAGCGGGGGAGCATATTGGTGAACACCGCACGGGGCGCGGTGGCGGACAATGAGGCCGTCAAGGCGGCGTTGCGGGAAGGACATCTGCGCGCGGCGGTGCTGGACGTCTGGGAGAACGAGCCGAATCCCGACATCGCGCTGGTGGAGGCCGCCTTCATCGCGACGCCGCACATTGCCGGCTATTCCTTTGACGGCAAAGTAAACGGCACGCGCCAGATTTACGAGGCGCTTTGCGCCCACCTTGGCGTTGCGCCGACATGGGACCCCGCGCCCCTGCTGCCCGCGCCGGAATGCCCGGAAATCTGGGTGAATCCCGATGATCCAAGCGCGGTCTCTGGCGCGGTCCGCGCGGTGTATGACATAATGGAGGATGATGCCGCGATGCGCGGCATTCCGGCTGTTCCGGAATCGGAACGCGGCGCGTTTTTTGACCGACTGCGCAAGGAGTACCCGCGCCGCCGCGAGTTTTTCAACACCCATGCGCGGTTGACCCGACCAGACCCGCAATTGGCCGCAACACTTTCGGGCATTGGTTTCAAGGTTTCGGGCTAGGCGAGTGTTTCAATGGTAATGCAACGAATCAATGAAGATGGTTTTCTGAGCGACAACGAACTCTACGGGTTCATTCAAGAAGCCTGTGCAACAATGCCCGCAGATGCCCGGCGGGTGCTGTTTATCATTCCCGACCATACCCGCAGCATGCCCATGCCGCTGGTGTTCCGGGCGTTGTTTGACGCGCTGCATGGACGCGTGAAACGGATGGACTATCTCATCGCGCTCGGCACGCACCCGCCGATGACCGAAGAGATGATTAACCGCCTGGTCGGCGTAACGCCGGAGGAACGCGCGGGAAAGTACCGCGATATAGGCATCTTCAACCATGCGTGGCAGGACCCGGCCTCCCTGGCCTGTATCGGAACCCTCTCTGAGGCGGAAATTGACCACATCTCCGGGGGATTGATGAAACAATCCGTGGAAGTGACGATTAACCGCCGCGTGCTGGAATATGACGTGGTGTGCATCGTAGGCCCCGTGTTTCCCCATGAAGTAGTGGGCTTCAGCGGCGGCAACAAGTATTTTTTCCCCGGCGTGGCGGGCGCGGAAATTCTCAATTTGTTCCACTGGCTCGGCGCGCTGATCACCAACTATGTGATCAACGGCACGAAGCAAACCCCGGTACGCGAGGTGGTGGACGCGGCGGCGGCGCTGATCCCGGTGGAAAAATACTGTTGCTGCCTCAGTGTCATCGGGAAGAAAACCAAAGCGGCCTTCTTCGGCGCGCCGGAGGAGGCATGGGACCGCGCGGCGGACCTGTCCGCGAAAATCCATATTGTTTACAAGGATCATCCGTTCAAGAGCGTGCTGGCCATGGCGCCGCCGATGTACGACGAAATCTGGGTGGCGGGCAAGTGTATGTACAAACTTGAGCCCGTGGTGGCGGACGGCGGGGAACTGATCATCTATGGAAAACACATCCGCGAGGTAAGCGTCACGCACGGCGCATTAATCAAGAAAATAGGCTATCACGTACGCGACTATTTCACCGCCCAGATGGACAAATTCCGCGACATCCCCGGCGGTATTCTGGCGCATTCAACGCATGTGCGCGGCATGGGGACATACATTGACGGTGTGGAGCGCCCACGCGTGCAGGTGACGCTGGCCACGTCCATCCCGGAGGCGGAATGCCGCGCCATCAACCTGGAATATCGCGACCCGGATTCCATCAATCCCGATGATTGGCGTGACCGCGAAGATGAAGGCTATTTGCTCGTGCCGGATGCGGGGGAAATCCTGTACCGGCTGGCGAAGTGACGCCTGTGGGGTTTGGTGTGTTGAAATCGCTGCACATAGGCATTGTCGCACTTGTGGTCCTGACAGCCGGGTGCTATCAGGAAAGCGCGCCGACCCCGGATGCCCATGTGCCGAAAACGCACGCCGAACGCTTGAACAAAGACGCTGTTGAAGCGCTGCAGGCGGGCCGCAAGGCGGAGGCGCTGAGGCTGATTGAAGACGCGGTGGCGGCGGACCCCGCGTACGCAGAGGCGCACTGCAACAAGGGCACCATCCTGGGACGCCTGGGCCGCTACGAGGAAGCGCTGGCATCGGTGGAGGAGGCCATTGTGGTGCGGCCGCACTTCGCCACGGCGCATTTGTTCCGGGGGATTTTTCTGGAAAAACTGGGAAGAGAAATCGAAGCGATGGAAAGTTATGCCAATGCGGTGCGCTTTTTTGACGCGGAACTCGCGCGTCAGCCCGATGCGCCGAAGATCGCGCTGAATCGCGCCATTGCCGTCTATCTCCAGAGCGGCAAGGTCGGCGGGCTGAGCGCATTCAACGCATTGCTGGCGAAATACCCCAATTACCGACCTGCGCGTTTTTTGAAAGAACGCATTCTCGCGGGCGATCGCGATTATTTCCTGTGGTGGGTCGCTGACCGCGATGACAACGAATCAGTACCGGAGTCCGGGGAAAAAGACAAGGAGGAATGACATGGCGCCTCGAAACGTGATAGTCGCCCAATCCGGCGGACCGAGTCCCGTCATCAACAGTTCATTGCGCGGCGTGATTGACACCTGCAAAATGTTTCCAGAAACCTTCGGCGCGATTTACGCCGGCTGGCACGGCATCGAAGGCGTGCTCAAGGAGGAATTGCTGGACCTCTCCGCGCAGGACGAGGAAGAAATCGCGCTGCTGCGCTACACGCCCGCCGCGGGTTCCATCGGCACCTGCCGTTATAAGTTGAAAAAGAACCAGATCGAAGATTTCCAGCGCGTCGTTGATGTTATGAAAGCGCACAACGTCGGGTATTTCTTTTACAACGGCGGCAACGATTCGATGGACACCGCGCACAAGGTCAGTGTCATTGCGCAGGAACAGGGATTGGACCTCGTGGCGGTCGGCATTCCCAAGACGATTGATAATGACGTGGGCGATTCGGAATTCAAACTCATTGACCATACCCCCGGCTACGGCAGCGTCGCCCGGTATTGGATGGGCATCATGCAAAACGCCAATGAAGAGAACGCCGGGTCCTGTCCCGCAGACCCGGTGCTGGTCTTGCAGGCCATGGGACGCAAGATCGGCTACATTCCGGCGGCGGCGCGGCTGGCCGACCCCAAACGCGAATACCCGATTCAGATTTACCTCGCGGAGGCAGGGATCACCGCCGAGGAAATGTGCGACAATATCGCCGACCAGTTGCGGCGCGATGGCCGCTGCATCATCGTGGTCAGCGAAGGCTTCGACCTTGGCGATCTGGGTTTCACCCGCGACAATTTCGGCCACGCCCAATATAGCGCGTCAAAGACCACCGTGGCGCAGCAGGTGGTGAACATGCTGAATGAGAAGGGGCTGCCCGTGCCGGGCAGCGCGCGCGGCCAGGTGTCCGGCACCGACCAGCGCATGACCTGTGTCTATGCGTCCGTGTTGGATTTGGATGAAGCCTACAGGGTCGGCCAGAAGGCGGTGCTGATCGCGCACTCCGGCG
>CAZLII010000135.1:0-9145 GCA_964559065.1 uncultured Nitrospirales bacterium
ACGGCGATAACCTCTTGCTATCGCTATGCGTAATTGATATGTTTACTTAAGAAGGCATGCATGGTTAAGGGGATAAGGTATCATGCTGCGAGTAAACGCAATACGTTTTTCCTTGGCGGGCGCAGCAATTGTTGTAAGCACGGCGTTCTGCGAGGCAACGCAGCAGCACTCGGCGGATACCAACGGGGATTATGGTATCAGCCTGTCGGAATTGCTCCGGCTGATCCAGTTCTACAACTCGGATGGCTTTCACTGCCAGGGCGGCACGGAAGATGGGTTTGCGCCCGGTCCGGGCGGCCTGGACTGTGCGCCGCACGACAGTGATTACAATCCCCGGAACTGGCGCATTAATCTTTCCGAATTGCTCAGGCTGATTCAGTTCTACAACTCCGGCGGCTATCACACGGATTGCGTATCGGAAGACACCTTTGCGCCCGGACCTGGCGATCACCATTCCTGCGGGGATGAAGGCGAAGGGGCGGGGGAATGCGATTTTACCCCCATGATTTGCTTCGCCAAAGGCGTGAGCAAGTGTGAACGTTATGAATGCTACTTGTTTTGGGACTGCTCCGTCGGGGCGGAGGTGCTGTCGCGCAACTGGCTGGCATCCAGCGCGGACTACGTTGACCTGGTGGAGGATGAATTGTACGCGTGTTTTGGTCCGGGCAGCCATCTGGTGGCGCTTGGACTGGATACGTTCTGTGGCTTCTACGAAACTTCGGTGGAAATTGTTGTCGAGGACTATGTTCCGCCCCAAGCCTATTTTGAAGTGGACATCGAAAGCGGCCCGGCGCCGTTAAGCGTGCAGTTCTATAATCTTTCGCAGGCCGGAGACTGCTTTCACCTCATGAGCGAATGGGTTTTTGGCGATGGTTCCTACTGGAGTGACGAAGAGGGCGGGCTTGGAGATGCGAGCCATGTGTATGTCCAGCCGGGTGTCTACACGGCCTGTCTCTCCCTTTATTGTGAGGATGAATGCAAGGAAGGGCGTTTTTCCGTAAATCACGCCCCAAAGGGCTATACCTATTGTGTAACCATAACCGTGTTTGACGATTCCGGCGAGGGCGAAGGGGAAAGCGAGGGAGAAGACGAAGGGGAAGGCGAGGGAGAAGGCGAAGGAGTAGGCGAAGGGGAAGGAGAGGGAGAAGGCGAAGGGGAGGACGAGGGAGAAGGCGAAGGGGAAGGAGAAGGAGATGGGGAATGCGAGCCGGAGTTGCCGCCTTATCCAATCGGCAATACGGAAATGCGATTCTATGATCCGGCGCGCGGCAACCGGGAAATTCCCACAAAGATTTATTATCCGGCGGTTTACGCCGGCGCCAATGCGCCCATCGCCGAGCCGCAATGCCTGACATTTCCCATTGTTGTTTTCGGCCACGGGTATCAGACCAGCATCGGCTATTACGACTATCTCTGGCAGGCCCTTGTGCCGAATGGTTTCATCATGGTGATGGTGGACACCCACAACGAATTGGTTTGGGATTTCATTGATTTCGGACACGACCTCGCTTTTGTGGCGGAGGTATTCGAGGCGGACGGCGACACGGCGGGCGCATTCTTTTTTGGGCGGATGAACGGGAAAAGCGCCATCATGGGGCACAGCATGGGCGGCGGTGCGGCTGTCATCGCGGGGGAGGGCAACACGGTCATCGAGACGGTGATCGGACTGGCTCCGTCTGCCGTGGATTCGGTGGTCATCAGTGCAGCCGCAGGGGTGCCGGCCCCATCCCTGATTCTTGGGTCGGAAAAGGACTGCATTGTACCGGTCAACAGCCACGCAAAGCCGATATACAACAATATTCCCGGGAGGCCGAAGTATTACGTGGAAATTGTGAAGGGCAGTCATTGCGCCTATGCACAGGATTCGCGGCTCTGTGAAGGTGTGGAATGGCTGGCCTGTCCCTTTACAAGCCATATTGTGGACAGCGCCCAGCGTAACCTGGTGTTGCTCTTTGTCCATCCCTGGCTTGCAGCCACCCTGAAGGAACACGCGGATGCCTTCCTCGATTTTCAGACCCGCCTGTCGGAACAAGCCGCCGCCAATGCCATTACCTACATGGGCCAGGACTGATTGGCGCGGAATGGCTGGCTGACCGCAGTGGAATTACGCGCACGCACGGGGCGGGCGAAAGCATGATTATTGCGAAAGACTGTCCTTTAATGATTCAATAGGAGGTACGCAAAAGGCGTATTTGTGTCGTGTGGGACGGCTGCGGAGGTGCACATCATGTTTGAGGACGCCAAATACAAGCGGTACGCGGAGAAGATACGGATATTCAACGGGCTGATTCCCGAGGAAGTGGAGTCCATTATCCGCCAGGGGAAGGTGCTTTTCTTCCGGGAAGGGCAGGCGATTTTTCACGAAGGGCAGTTGGGGAGCAATCTTTTTGTGGTGTTGAGCGGAAAGATCGGCATTTTCAACAGAAGCAAAATGATCGCGCAACTGGGCGTGGGCGATGCGTTCGGTGAGATGGCGGTGCTCACGCACCGTCCGCGGACGGCGACGGCGGCGGCGCTGTCGGAGGTGCGCCTGTTTACGCTGGACGAAAGAGAAATCAACTCCATACTGGAGAAGCATGTGGCCGTGCGGCTGCTGCTCAACATCATTCACGTGCTGAGTGAGCGGCTGGAGGCGGCGGATGCGCTGATCGCGGACATCCGGTCCGCGCAACTGAAATGATCTTACCGTTATTGCACGAATCCCACAAGAACCCCACCGCCGCCATTCCCGCGCAGGCGGGAATCCAGTTATCGTGCAGCCGAAATCTGCGGTCTTTCTGGACCCCCGCTTTCGCGGGGGTGACGGGACTTGGAACAAAACAACCGTTGCACATCACGCGATAAGACAACAACCCTCATCAAGCATCTTCGCGAAACGCGCAGAAGTCGCGATCAAAGAGTCCGAGAAGTTACACGTCACAGATGGCCGCCGCCTGCCGCAGCGATGTGATTGGGTCGCGTTTGGGCACGAATTCGTGGGCGACGTAGCCGGTGAATCCGGTTTCAAGGATGGCCTCGCATATTCGGCGGTAGTTCAATTCCTGGGTTTCGTCAATTTCATTGCGGCCCGGCACGCCGCCGGTGTGGATATGGCCGATCCAGGCGATGTTCTCGCGGATCGTCTGGATGATGTCTCCCTCCATGATTTGCATGTGGTAAATGTCATACAGCAGTTTGAAGCGTTCCGATGCAAGTTCCTTTGCCAGCGCCGCGCCCCACGCCGTATGGTCGCACATGTAGTCCTTGTGGTCCCGCTTGCTGTTGAGCAATTCCATCATCACATTGACGCCAAGTTTTTCGGCGAGCGGAAGGATGCGTTTCAATCCCTTCACGCAGTTCATTCGGCCTTCGTCGTCGGGCATGCCCCGGCGATTGCCGGAGAACACCACCATGTTGGACAGTCCCGCGTCGGCGACTTCGCGCAGGCGTTCCTCCGCCTTCTTCACAAGCATGTCGTGGTTGCGCGGGTCGTTCCAGCCCACCGCGATATTTCCCGGCCCGTTGGCCATGGTCACTTCAAGCCCTTTGGCTTTGATCACGGGCCAATCCGGCGGGTCCATGAGATCAAGGCCGAGAAGGCCCATGGCTTTCACGTGGTCGCAGAACTCTTCGAGGGGGATGGCGCCGTAGCACCACCGCGATACGGCTTGTTTGATGCGCCCTTTCACCACGACGGCCTCCTGGGTTTCTTCGGCGTGCGCCATGCTGCGGGTGGCGGCGATGGCGGCGGCGCCGCCCGCCATCGCGCCCAAGGCCGCGCGCCGGGATAGTTGTTCCTGCTGCTTCATGACAACGACTCCTCCGCAATGGCTTTCTTTGGGGGGGCATTGTGGCAGAATACGCGATACAACACAACACGCGGCGTGCGGCAGGTGAAGGGTGCGGATTATTCGATACTCCAGCGACAGCGCGGAAAGACTCCGATCAAGAGATTGTATCGCCCTTTCAGGGCTTTTATTGAAATAGATAACCAATAACTCCAGGGCGTTGTTTTGGGCTGACGCGTTACGGCCTTTCAGGCCCGATGTAGGTACTGAGTAACCGTTCACAGGGCACACTTTGTCATTTCGAGGGAGCGTAGCGACCGAGAAATCGTGGCCTGTGGAAAAGATTTCTCGCTCCGCTCGAAATGACAATATGACGCTTGGAATGACAACACTACGCTCGAAATGACAACCCTGCGCTCGAAATGACAACGCAGGCCCTGTCATTTCGAGGGAGTATAAGCGACCGAGAAATCTTGGCCTGTGCTTAAGATTTCTCGCTACGCTCGAAATGACAACGTAACCTTGTTAACGGGAGAGACGAAGCCTCATGTCCGGCTGTCCCTCGTTTTTGCGAAATCAGCACAAAACCATTGAAATATAATGCTTTGCTCGCCCGTGAACGGTTACTGTACTGAAAACCCGTAAGAACGCGCTAAATTCATTTTGCGGGGCGCGGATCTGTATCACGGAAGGATCGGCGGGGCGCAGGCAATCACTCGCGGATTTCGGTGTTCCAGTAGGCGAGGTCCACGAAGCGCTGCCAACTGATCAGTTCGTCGCGGGGGATTTGGATGCCGAATCGGGGCAGCCAGTGCGGCTTGACGGGCTTGCGCATCAGGCGCATGCGCGCCTCTTCCGGCGTGCGGTTGCCTTTCTTCATGTTGCATTGCACGCACGCGAGGACCAGGTTTTCCCATGTATCGTATCCCCCACGGGAACGCGGCAGCACGTGGTCTATGGTCAAATCCTGCTTCGAATGACGCGCGCCGCAATACTGGCAGCGGTGGTCGTCGCGCTCAAAAATATTGCGGCGCGACAGGCGCACCTCGCGCCGCACAAAGCCGTTGAACGCGCTCAACAGAATGACTTCGGGCAGGCGCACCTGGAAATTGGGGGTGTGGATGAAGCGGCCATTCACAAAGTTCTCGCGGCATTTCGACAACTCGCACCAGTCGTCGAAATCGTACAGCGAATAGTCGGTCGGATGCACCACGCGTGCGTGGCCCTGAAAGAGCAGGGTCAGGGCGCGCTTTACAGGGGTCACATGCACCGCGACCCACGACTTGTTCAGCACGAGCACCTGGGCGTCCAACATACAAAAATCCCACCATCTATGGAGACAGGGTAAATACTTGTTTCCAGTATATCGTCACGCCGGGAAAGAGTCAAACTGTTTGTCATGGGGCAGGCGGGCGGGCATCGGGGCGCTGTTCAAGAATCGCTTTGCCGGTTGGATTTATGCTACAATTTGTGCCTGCATTTTGGAGGAAGGGCGCCTATGCACACCCCTTTGGAAGAATTGGTGGATGCCGCGTTGGCGGAGGATATCGGCCCGCGGGATATTACCACGGAAGCGACGGTGCCGGCGGACGCCCGCTGCGAGGCGCGGCTGACCGCCAAGCAGCCGGGTGTGCTGAGCGGAATTGAACCGTTTCACATGGCTTTTTCGCTGATGGATGCGGAAATTTCGGATTGGGAGTCGCTGTTGGATGGGGCGCGGGTGAATCCGGGGGATGTTGTGGCGTGTTTCAAGGGGCACACGCGGGCGGTATTGACGGCGGAGCGGACGGCGATGAATTTCGTGCAGCATCTGTCGGGCGTGGCCACGCTGACGGCGAAATATGTGGAGATGCTTGATGGGCTGAACTGCAAAATCTGCAACACCCGCAAGACAACCCCGATGATGCGGCAACTGGAGAAGGCGGCGGTGGTGCATGGCGGGGGCGTGGACCACCGGTTTAACTTGTTCAACGGCGTATTGATCAAGGAGAATCACATCACCGCTGCGGGCGGCATCCGGGAGGCCATCCAAAAGGCTTCCAAGGGCACACATCACTTGATGCGGCTTGCCATTGAGGTGGAGAGTTTGGAGGAATTCGACGAAGCACTGGAGGCGGGCGCCGACGTGATTATTCTGGACAATATGGATTTGGAAAGCATGCGCGAGGCGGTGCGTCGCGCGCAGGGATCGCGGGTGATCCTGGAAGCAAGCGGCAACGCCTCGCTGGATCGGGTCCGGGCCATGGCGGAGACCGGCGTGCATTTTATCAGCGTGGGCGCCTTGACGCATTCCGCCCCGGCCCTCGATATGTCTCTGCTGATCACCAATGTCTGAGGTCGCCGCCATGCCGGGGCTGAACATGCCTCCCTTAAACACCGCCGTGGTCGGATCGTCCATGTTTTTTTTCGACGAAACCGAATCCACCAACAATCTGGCCTTGGCGCAGGACACGCGAGAAGACGGGGCGGTGTTTGTGGCGGAACGCCAGAGTGCCGGGCGCGGCCGGCACGGCGCCCGGTGGCACAGCGCCCCCGGCCTGGGCCTGTGGTTCAGCGTGTCGTTGAAAGGACCCTCGCGCGGTTTGATGTTCGCCGCATCGCTGGCGGTGCGCGATGCGGCGCGCCCGCGCGCGGAACTGGCGATAAAGTGGCCGAATGACCTATTGTGCGGGGGCCGCAAGGTCTGCGGCATCCTGGTGGAGCACCGGGAAGGGTGGAGCGCGGTGGGCATCGGCATCAACGTGCGGCACCGCCCCGAAGATTTCCCGGAGGAACTCCGGGCGACGGCGGGTTCGCTTGAGAGCGCCACGGGGCTTGTGTGGGACCGCACGCGGCTGATGCATGCGGTCTTGCTGGCCCTGGACAGAAATGTGCTCCGGCTGCGCCGGGGCGGCCAGGAGGCCCTCCGGGCGGAGTGGGTCGAGGCGTGCCGGATCATCGGGCGGATTGTGCGCCGCGACAGCGTGATCGGGCGCGTCGCCGAGATTGACGAACAGGGTGCGCTCGTGGTGGAGATGCGCGCCGGGAAACGGCGGGTGATCACGGGCGACATCGAGGTGGTGTTGGAATAGCGCCAAGCGGCCGCGGAGAACCAGAACGATGCTCTTGGTGGTGGATGTAGGCAATTCGCACACGGTGCTGGGATTGTACCAGGACGATACCCTGATCGGGCATTGGCGCGTGGTCACTTCCAATTACCGCACAGGCGATGAAATGCACATCCTGCTCGCCATGCTCCTGCAGGGTATCGGCATTGACCGCAAGCAGGTCACCGGATGCTGCATTTCCAGCGTGGTCCCGCAGATGAATCTGGCCCTGCAGGAGGTCAGCCACAATGCGTTCCGTATTACCCCGCTGATGGTCGGACCGGGCATCAAGACCGGCCTGGTGCTGCAATGTGAGAACCCCAAGGAAGTGGGCGCGGACCGTATCGTAAATTCCGTCGGGGCGCTGGAAGAACATAAAGGTCCCCTGATTATCATTGATTTTGGCACCGCAACCACCTTTGACGTGATTACCGCAAAGGCGGAGTGGCTGGGCGGCGTCATTGTTCCGGGCGTTCAACTTTCTGCGGATGCGCTTTTCGAACACTGCGCAAAACTGCCGCGCGTCGAGGTCCTGGTGCCGCCCTCGGTCATCGGCCGGGATACCATCGCAAATATCCGCGCCGGCCTGACGTACGGCTATGCGGACATGATGGACGGCCTTGTGCGGCGGATCGGCGAGGAAATGGGCGCGAAGCCGACAGTCGTGGCCACGGGCGGTTTTGCGCGGATCATGGCGGAAGTGGCGCACGGCATTGACGTGGTGGACCCGCTGCTCACGCTCAAGGGCCTCAAGGCGGTTTACCACAGGAATGTGAAAACAGCCTTATGAAATATATACTGTCCGGCATTGTAATCTGCATTGCGGCCGCGGGCTGCGGCGACGGCCCCGCGCCGCCCCCCGCTTACGCGCCCGTGCCGAGGGACGCGCCGGAAGACGTGCTCACCATGAGCGGCATTGATTTGTACCTGCACGATATGCGCCCCACGGCGGGCGTTGCACGCAAGCCGACATTCTGGCTGCATACGGAGAAATTTTCGGTGCTCGACGAAAACATCTGGGCCTTTGAAGATGCCCGCGCCATCATTTACGGCGAAGGGGAGGAAGACCGGCAGGATATCATCCTCGAAGCCAGGGAAGGCCGCTTTGAAGAGGGGAAAAGCGCGTATCTCAAGGGCGGCGTCAAGGCGCTGATGGGAAGCCTCAGGATTGAACTCGCGGACATTGAATGGCAGAATCCTGACGCGGAGACGCCGGGCGAAGCCCGTAGCGATAATCCCGTCAAGGTGCTGGACAGCCATGTGCAACTCGAAGCGGCGGGCGTGCGCATTTATCCCCAGCGCAAGGAATTCATGTTGACCGGTGTCGCCGGCACCATACAGTTCGGGAGGAATGAATCATGAAGCGGATGCTGCTGATCGCGGCCCTGGCCGCGGGCGTCTGCGCATCGGCCCAGGAACTCAGCGGTGATTTCGGCGGATATTCCGCCATGCAGATTGACGCGGGACGCTTCCTGGGAAGTTTCGACGGCCCCATGGTCATCAAAGAAATGACTGATGGCGTCCGGATCATCCTCTTGTCGGATGATCCCGATGTCAAACCCCTGCCCATCCGCGCCTACACCATGCAATTTGACTACAAAGACCAGGGCGCCACGCCCTCGCGCATCATCATGGAGGGCAATGTCGAGGTGCAGCATCCGCAGGGGACGGTTACGGCGGAACGCGCGGACTGGGACTTCGAGAAGGAACTGCTGACTTTCAGTGGCAATCCTGTGATGAACAGCGAAAGCATCCGGGGGCTGCGGGGCAGCCGCATTCTCATCAATTTCAAGAGCAACACCCTCGAAGTGGTGGACATGCAGGCCCAACAGGTGCCGCTGCGCGGCGTGGGCGACGCAGACCCTTCCCTGCTCACCGAAGCGGATTTTCCCGACTGGCCCGGCTTCGTCCAAACCCTGAAAGCGCAGGCCGCAAGCGATGAGTCTTCGCCAGGCAAGCAAATCCTTGCCCATCTTGGCGCGGATGTGAGCGGACAATTGACAAGCACGCCGCTGGAAGTGCTGATTGAACGGAAATCATCGCTGATCAACCAGTTGAATAAGGCGATTAGGAAGCCCGGTCTCTACAATGAAACGGCCTGGAAGAACGTCACCTTGTCCGATGAGGTCAAGGCATTGATGGCCAAGACCGCGCCGGAAGCCGCCGAACAGACCCGGCTCAACCGCCTTCTGCTGGAAGCGGCATATCCGGAATATATTGTGAAACGCTGAACCGAGCGCCAACGCATATGCAGACCAGCGCCACAAGAGGAAACAAGCGATGAGATGCTTC
>CAZLII010000136.1:0-9143 GCA_964559065.1 uncultured Nitrospirales bacterium
CAGGGCCATGACCCCCTCGGGGCGATGCCGTCCGGCCAGCGCAGCGGCGGGGTGGCGGGAAACAGGAACTGGAAGTAGTCGGGCACGCGTTCAAGGCCCGCATTCGTGGCGCTCCAGTCCACAGGCGCGGCGAGATTCCCCTCGGCGTCCAGCGCGATGACCGGCAGGCGCGGCCCATAGGAGACGCTGATCCCGTGATCGATCATGTCCTGCAATTGCTGGTCGGAGGTCTCGCCGGGGTCCACGCCG
Source organism: uncultured Nitrospirales bacterium (assembly GCA_964559065.1). Classification (GTDB taxonomy): domain Bacteria; phylum Hydrogenedentota; class Hydrogenedentia; order Hydrogenedentales; family CAILVY01; genus CALEDJ01. The sequence continues at coordinate 250 of CAZLII010000136.1, forward strand.
ACCCAGTTCATCTGCGCATACACGCCTTGGGGCAGCCGCACCGGCCACACTTCGATGCGCAAGAGTGCCTCGCGGATGGTCGCCGGCGTTTCCAGGGAAGCGAGAAAGAGCGGAAGTTCATGCACGCCTGCGTCGAGGCCATAGGTGTCCACCGTCATCCAGAGTTGCGCGGTCTCTCCAGGGGACAGGCGAATCGCGCGGGAATCGTCCAGTTCAGGCAAGGCATCCATAACCATGCCGCTCTTGTGGCTGGGAACCATGACGCCCCGGCGCAGAGTGACGCGCCGGGCGAGTTCCGGATCGCGCAGAGGCTTGCCCCCTTCCAACAGTGGACGCGAAAACGCGCACCGCACATCCAGGGATCGCGCGGTGATGTTTAAGAGGTTGATCGCGACGCTCTCGAATTCATCGCCGAATGCCTTGATGTGAATGATGGGATTAGGATTAATGCTTGCGGGCATCGCCAGTGGATCGAAGTGGTCCCAGGGGTTGCGGTCCTGTCCGCAAATAAAACTGCCGCCGTGGCCCGCTTCCCAAAAAGACTGGAGCGCCTGCGCGAGTGTGATCAATTCCGTCGCCTGTTTGCGCAGCGCGGTCGCCTGTTGCGCCAGCCGGAACGCCTGCAGATCGTCCCCCGTCGCCGCCATGCGGCGCACCGCGCGCTGCGCGGCTTCAAGTGTGACCAGCCCGAGTTCCAGCCCGGATACGTCTTGCCCGCGCTGCATCCCTGCACGCATCGCCGCGTCGCATGCCGCCGCCACCGCGTCCATGTCGCAGGCATCGGGCGGCAACGACGCGCCCCGGAATGCGCCTCCCGCCAGCGGCGCATCCAATTCGGACGCCATGATGCGGACCGTCACCTCGAATTCGCCGACCGCGATGTTTTCCCACGGCAATGTGACCGATATCGCGCCGGGTTCCAGCGGCTGTATCCTGATTTCCGCCGGACCCGTCGCGGGGCGCACCGCAATTTGCGCGAACGCATATTCCGGCGCAGGCGTTTCCCATGCCGCTTCGAGGCGGTTTGCGCCGACGAAGGCCGCTGCATGTTTCAGGCGCAGCGGCGCGGCGGGCGCCAACGGCGCTGCACCGGGCGCGCCTTGCGGCGCGTTGCCCCGGCCCGTCAGGCCGGAATCGCCGCGCAGGCTTGCCCAGCCGACGTGGCCGCCCGCGCCCCACGTGAGCGCGTGAACGGCATTCGGGTTTTGGGTGGCGAACAGGGCGGTCAGCACGCCGTCGCCGTTCAAATCGGCCACGACCGGCGTAGCGTTGCCGCTGGCACCCAGTTTGAGCGGCGTGATGATGCGGCCGTCCGCGCCGACCACAAAGGCGCACGCGCCGACATGGGGGTCGGTGTCGCGCATGCCGACAAGAATCTCCGGCACGCCGTCGCCGGTGCAATCGGCAATGGCGGGCGCAAAAAAAATCCCGCGGCCCGCGAGTTCCGTGCGCCAGCGCTCTGAACCGTCCGCGTTGGTGCAATAGAGCCAGTTCCCCTTGTCACCGTGAAGGATTTCCAGCACGCCGTCGCCGTCGAGGTCCGCCGTCGCGATGGCCACGTAACTTTGCATCACGTCCGATTTGCGCCATTGAAACGCGCCGGTCGCGCCATCAAGCGCCATCAGGCAAGTTGCATTTCCCGTGTTGCTCCGTGTGATCAGCACCGAGACGCGGCTATCGCCGCGCAGATCGGCAAGCGTAATCCCGGACCGGCCATAGGGCGCGAACTCGCTGTAACGCCACTTCACATCGCCGAGTCCGGTCAGGCAATAGATGCTGCCGTTGTCGGTGCCGTAAAGCACTTCCGCAAAACCATCACCATCCACATCGCCGATGGTCGGCGGGCCGACGCGGAATCGGTCGCCGTGAAAACGCCAGATCAGGTCGCCATCCGCGCCGAAGCAATACAGCCAGCCATCCATCACGGCAACGAGTGTTTCCAATCCCCCGGCGGGGTGAACATCGCCGACGCTGACCATGCCCATGCCGTCCGAGGGCGCATCTACTTGTCGCGTCCAGCGCGCGCCGCCGTCTGCATTCAGACAGACGGTCGTGCCGTCCTGGAGCACGAACACGATCTCCGCCGCCCCATCGCCATTGAGATCAGCCGCGACTGGCGGGTGGGCGACCGGCTTCTCAAACGTGCGTTCCCACAGCGTCTTGCCGTCGGCGTCCATGCGCATGAGCGCCGCGCCCGCCGTGACAATCACCCCGATCGGACGCTGCGCATCCGGATACAACGTCGGCGACAGCGGCGGCCCCGGCATCGCCGCCACCCATTGTATGGTCTGTGCTCCTGCCGTGGCGGAAGATGTCAGCACTACTATGGATATGCACCACAATTCCAAGAAGAATCTGTACATGATTTCTTCCTTCCGTCCTTTTGGCAAGAATTGGTCCAACGGACTATTGCATAGCATCCTGGCCGGGCGCAACATGTCTTGTGCCCACAACCACCCTCTCCATGCATCTATTCCTGCTGAAAAATCCATTTCGTCCGCTGCGTCCACCCGGCAATATGAAACCCATGTATAATGACACCGTCGTTCATGAATACCTCATGGCACAACCGACAGGAGAAACCGACCATGAAGAAATATCTGTTGATCGCGTGCGCCGTCGCGTTGGCGCTCATCGTTGTGGCGGTCGTCGTGGTGCGCATGCAATTGAGCGGGGCGATGTCCGGCGTTGCGCAGACCGTGAAGCCGGGAGATGAGATGCCGCCGTTTTCTTTGACGGACCACCTCGGCAACACGCACAGCCTGGAACAATACGCCGGGAAAATCGTCGTTTTGGATTTCTGCTCGCACAAGTGTCCTTTCTCAGTCGGCGTGGACCCGCAGTTCGCTGCGCTTGTGCGGCAGTACGAGGGCAACGATCAGGTCGTGTTCCTGGGCATTGACTCGCATTACGACACGCCCATCGAGGAAATCAGGGCATACGTTGAGGAACAGCAACTGCCGTATCCCATCCTGAAAGACCCCGACAACAAATACGCCGACGCCGTCGGCGCGCTGGTGACGCCCGATTTCTACGTGATTGACCGGCAGGGGCGGATCGCCTATCGCGGTTCGTTCGACAATCGCATCCGGCCGGACAGCGCCGGCAGCCGGGGCTACGTCGCCGACGCCATCGCGGCCTTACTCGAAGGCCGCAGGCCCGATCCCGCACACGTCCGCGCCTGGGGCTGCACCATCAAGCGGAAATGAGCGCGACATCTGCAGAACGCCGGGCTTTTGCGTTACACCGCGGGAGCGATGCCGCACGAGGGAACGAAGCAGTGTAGCGAGGCTCTTTTCAACGCGGTCTGACTGGTCCAACATGTCCGACGTGTCTGACAGGCCCAACGAATGAAAAATGATAGGTTTCGTACGCTCTGCGCTCTCGTTTGGTCGTCTTGTGCTGGACAACGCATGGCTTCGATGCGTACAATGTCTGCGTGCGTCCGAGCAGACAACCATTGCAGGGCGATGCGAGGACGCGGGTTGAAAGAGGGAGGAAAACGACATGGCCTTCACACTGCCGCAATTGCCGTTTACGCAGGACGCACTGGAACCGTTCATCAGCGCGGAGACGCTGCAATATCATCACGGCAAACATCACCAGGCTTATGTGAACAATCTTAACAAGTTGATCGAGGGCACACCGAACGCGGACAAGGCGCTGGAGGAGATCATTCTTTCGAGCGAGGGCGGCCTGTTCAACAATGCGGCCCAGGTGTGGAACCACACGTTCTACTGGAATGGCTTGAAGAAAGACGTTGCGGGGCCATCGGGGGCGCTGGCGGAGGCGGTCGCGCGCGATTTTGGGGAACTGGCCGAAGCGATAGCGCGCGATTTCGGTTCGGTGGATGCGCTCAAGAGTGCGCTGGCCGAAGCGGCGGCGACGCAGTTCGGGTCGGGCTGGGCGTGGCTGGTCATGGACGGAGGGAAACTCAAAGTGACCAAGACCGGCAATGCCGATTTGCCGATGAAGCACGGTCAGACCGCTTTGTGGACCATTGACGTGTGGGAGCACGCCTACTACATTGACACCCGGAATGACCGCCCGAAGTATGTGAAACAGGTGCTCGACAACCTCATCAACTGGGACTTTATCGCGGAGAATTTCGCCAAGGCGTGATGCGCTCCGCCTGCGCGACGGCGCATGCGCGCAGGCGGCGCCCATGAAGCGCGCGGAGGGAGACGCTGCATGGACATGGCGAGGATACTGCCGATTCTTGTGCAATTCGGCATCGGGGCGCTGTTGTGCGCGGTCGGCATGTGGGCGGGCCTGCGCGGCGGCTATATGGACTGGACGCATCCCGAAGACAAGCGCCTGCTGGTGATCATCGTGGCGGGCTACCTGGGATTACTGATCCTGTCCTGCGCCTTCACCTTCTGGCTGCCGTTTCTGCCGGAAGGAGGGCTGCCGTGATGATGGACGCAGCGGGTTCCTGGCTCGATTTCTATGTGCTCATCGGATACTTCGCAGCGGTGGTGGGTTTCGGGTTGTACTTCGGCAGGTATGCGAGTTCGACGAAGGACTTCTTCTTCGGCGGGCAACGTTTCGCGTGGTGGCTGATCGCGTTCAGCGGCATTTCCACAACTGTCGGCAGTTACAGTTTCGTGAAATACAGCGAAGCGGGCTTCACCTACGGCATCAGCAGCACGCAGACCTACCTGAATGACTGGTTCTGGATTCCGATTCTGCTGCTGGCGTGGCTGCCCATCATCTATTTCCAGCGTATCCAGTCCGTGCCGGAGTATTTCGAGCGGCGCTTCGGCACGCCGGCGCGCATCATGGCCACCACCTTCATCCTGCTCTACCTGATCGGCTATGTGGGCATCAACCTGATGACCTTCGGCAAGGCGCTCCAGTCCATGCTGGGCTGGAACGTGTACACGGGCGCGTTCATCGCGTGCGTGACGGTGTCGTTGTATGTCTATGCCGGCGGTCAGACTTCAGTGATCATGACCGACCTCGCGCAGGGCATCACCCTGCTGCTGGTGGGCCTGGGGGTTTTCCTGGCGGGGGTGTGGCACTTGGGTGGCTTCGACTCCTTCTGGTCCCTGCTGCCCCTGGACCATCGCTTCATCTTCTCCGAGTTCAGCGCCCCCGACCGATTCAGTTTCATCGGCATTTACGCGCAGGACGGCCTGGCGAATACGGGCGCGTTTATCCTGATGAACCAGGGCATGATGATGCGTTTCCTCGCGCTGCGCAGCGTGAAAGACGCCCGCAAGATGGCGATCTGCTGGATTCTGGTGCTCGCGCCGCTGGCGGCGATCACGGTCAGCGGCGGGGGCTGGGTGGCGCGCGCACTGATGGAAAACGGCGAACTGCAAACTACGGCCAGCGATTCCTTCGTCCACGCGGCGCGTTTTTTGTGTTATCCGGGCATTTACGGGCTGGTGCTGGCGGCGCTGATGGCGGCGCTGATGAGCACCGCAGACACCCTGATTAACGCCGTGTCCGCCGTGTTTGTCAATGACATCTACCGGCCCTATGTCCGACGCGATGCGGGCGACAGGCATTACTTGTGGATTGCGCGCCTGTCCAGTCTGCTCACCGCCGCGATCGGCATGGCGCTGGTTCCCATCTACATGCGTTCAGGCACCATCTACCAGGCCCACGGCATGTTCACGGCGGCGGTGACGCCTCCGATTGTCATAGCGATTTTTTTGGGCGTCTTATGGCCGCGTTTCAACGCCAAGGCTGCGATGGCGACCATGGTAGGCGGCGGCGCGCTGGTGCTGCTTTCCATGTTCCCGCCCTTCGACCGCTGGTGCATCGCGCCGTTCAGTTTCGGCATGGGTCCGGACAGTTATGACTTCATGCGCGCCCTCTTCGGCATCGTCGTCAGCGGCGGTATCGGCGTGGCCGTGGCTTTCGCCACCAAGCCGCAACCCATCGCGCGGATCATCGGGTTGATTGCAGGCACCCAAAAGGATGCCATGCGCATGTTCAAGGGCGCGGGGGACATCAACCGGACGCCCGGCAGTCCCGCATGGTTGCGCGTGCGTGAGGATGCGTCGCTGGAAGCCAGTCCGGAAGATGCGCTTCTGCCCGCCGAAGCGATGGCCGTCATGACCGCCAATCAAGGTGATCTGCTTTATGTCTGCGACCGGCGCTGGTGGCTCGGCGGATTGCGCAGCGTTCATCTGCGCGCCGCCAGAGTCGCCCCCGATGATTGCGTTCACATCAGCCCGCAGGCCATGAAAGACGCGCACTTCGCCGACGGCGACGCCGTGTATGTGGAGAAACTGTTCTGAAATCACAGATCAGGCGTCTCGCCTGCATCTTCACAGGCTAAAGCCTGTACTCCAAACTTAACGATGGTTTCGTGTTCAGATCGCGATTCCCGCCAATAGTCACGGCTGACCTTGGGGCTATGGAGCACATTGTCCGACCGGTCCGACATTGTCCGACTGGTCCGACCGGTCCGACAATGAAGCGGTGGGTTCCGCTTCGCTGCACCCACCCTACAATTGCCCCCTACCCCGCGATGCGTCTGGATTACTCCTGCCCGACGGGGTTGGGGCTGAGCATATCGCGTTTGTTTTCGACCTCGCGGAATTCCTCGGCAGCGGGAAGGGGTTCCTTGCCTTCTTCAATGACGGGCCACACTTTGGCGAATTTGGCGTTGAGCGCGATGTATTCAATCCATTTTTCGGGAACTTCGTCTTCGGGGAAAATGGCATGGACCGGGCATTCGTCCACGCAGACGCCACAGTCAATGCATTCGTCGGGGTCTATGACGAGCATGTTCTCGCCTTCATGGAAGCAGGCCACCGGGCACACATCCACGCAATCGGTGAATTTGCATTTGATGCAGGGGTCACACACCACAAAAGTCATGGGGATTCTCCCGTTGGACGCGCTGAGGATGCTTCCGGACGCACACCGCCCGTCACCGCCGCAGCGCGTTGGATAATGTAGTGCAATACCGGATCATCTATAAAAAATGGAGAAGTTCGTCATCCCTTGAGCCGCTTGACCTTGCTGCGGAACGCCTCGCTTAACGGATATGCGCGGCCGTCGCCCGCCTTCTCGAGTTGCTGGAGCAATTCGCGCTGTTGTTTTGTCAGGCGGGCCGGGGTCTCCACCTGGATTTTCACAATGAGGTCACCCTGGTGGTAGCCTCGCAGGTCCGGCATGCCCAGCCCGCGCAGGCGCAGATGCGCGCCGGACTGCGTGCCGGGCGGAATCTTAAGTTCGGCCTCGCCGTCAAGCGTGGGTACGCGGATGGTGTCGCCAAGGGCCGCCTGCGTCATGGTGATGGGCACTTCGCATATCAACGTGACGCCGTCGCGGATGAACAGTTCATGCGGCTGCACCTCCAGGTAAATGTAGAGGTCGCCCCGGGGCGCGCCGCCGACGCCCGGTTCGCCCTCGCCGGCCACGCGCAGCCGCGATCCGGTGTCCACGCCCGGCGGCACGTCCACCGCCAGTTCGCGTGTGGTCTTGACCATGCCGCGGCCAGAGCAGGCGCGGCAGGGTTTGGATATGGTCTGTCCGGCGCCCCGGCACTGCGGGCAGGTGCGGGTGACGCTGAAGAAGCCGTGGGCCACGCGGACCTGTCCGTTGCCGCCGCATTGCGTGCAGGTTTCCGGGCGGGAACCAGACGCCGCGCCGCTGCCTTTGCAGTCGCCGCAAGTCTCCATGCGGTTGAAGCGGATTTTCTTTTTCGCGCCGAATGCCGCTTCTTTCAGCGTGACGTGGAGGTTGAACTCCAGGTCCTTGCCGGGGTGTCCGCCGCCGCTGCGGCGGCGTCCGCTCTGTCCGAACAGCATGTCGAAGAAGTCATCAAAGGGGGCGTCAAAGCCGGTGCCGCCAAAGCCGCCGCCGCCGAAACCGCCTTGGAAGGGCTGGCCGTCCATGGACCCGAATTGATCGTACTGGGCGCGTTTCTCGGGGTTCTTGAGAATATCATAGGCGGCATTGACTTCCTTGAGTTTTTCCTCGGACGCCTTATCGCCGCCGGTCTTGTCGGGATGGTGCTTGTGGGCAAGTTTCAGATACGCCTTGCGGATTTCCTCCTGCGAAGCGTTTCTCGGCACGCCCAATATTTCGTACAAGTCCTTCTGCGGCATGGGTGATAATCTGATCCCGTTAGAAACTCATGACACCGCTCCTGCGGTGCAACGAAAAAATGCCATCCACCTATCTGGTTTTCACAACCTCTTCGGTCTTCTTCTTTGATTCAGTCATTCTTCTTGTCATCATCCACCACGGTGAAATCAGCGTCCACGGTATCGCTCTTGCCGCCGCCGGTCGATTCCCCCTCTGGATGCACATATTCCGGCCCTGCGGCGCCGCCCGCCTCGTGCCGCTGCTGGGATGCGGCGGCGTACATGGCCTCGGCCAGTTTGTGAGACGCATCGGTGACCCGCTTGGACGCGGCTTCAATGGCGGCGATGTCGCTGTCCTCCAGCGCCTTGCGCAGTTCCGCGCAGGCGTCCTCGATGTTTTTCTTGTCCGTCTCGCTGATCTTGTCACCATGCTCGCGCAGTGTCTTCTCGGTGGTATAGAGCAGGGTGTCGGCGTTGTTGCGGGTTTCGATTTCCTTGCGCTTGACTTTGTCTTCGTCCGCATGGACTTCGGCTTCCTTGACCATGCGTTCGATCTCATCCTCCGACAGGCCGCTCGAAGACTCGATACGGATTTTTTGCTCCTTGCCGGTGGCGAGGTCCTTGGCCGACACATGCACGATGCCGTTCGCGTCAATGTCGAAGGAGACCTCGATTTGCGGCACGCCGCGCGGGGCGGCGGGAATGCCCAACAGGTCGAAGCGGCCCAAGGTCCGGTTGTCGCGCGCCATTTCGCGCTCGCCCTGAAGCACGTGAATGGTCACCGCTGTCTGGTTGTCGGCGGCGGTGGAAAAAATCTGCCGCTTGGTGACGGGGATGGTG
>CAZLII010000137.1:0-9136 GCA_964559065.1 uncultured Nitrospirales bacterium
TCATGACCGACTTGCTGAGCGTCCGCCCCCAAGCGTCATACGCGAACGTGAAATCCAGCGCTCCGTTAAGCGTCATGGTCGTCATTTCATTCGCCGTGTTGTAGACGTAGTCGAAGCGCAGCGGGTCGAAGGACTCCAGCAGCACATCGTCCACGGCGTAGAACGCGCCGCTGGTGACGCACAGGCGCAGCGCGCCGCCCTGGAGCGGTCGCGCTTCGCCACGGGTGCGACCGCAGGTCTCCAGAGGACCACATCCACGGGCGGGACGCCCGTGCTACGGGCTTCAGGCGGATGCGCTTTTGCGCAGCGCCTGGTCCAGGTCCGCGATGATGTCTTCCTTGTCTTCCACGCCGACCGCGAGCCGGATCAGCGTGTCGGTAATGCCCAAGGCATAGCGCTCCTTGCGCGTGTAGTCGTAGTATGAGACGGTGGCGGGGTGGGTGATGAGGGTTTCAACCCCGCCAAGACTCGGCGCGATGTAGCACAATTTCAGGGAATCCAGGAAGCGCTTCGCGGTCTTCAACGCGCCTTTCAGGTCGAAAGTCACCACGCCGCCGAAACCCGTCATCTGCCGCCGGGCGATCTCATGGTGCGGATGGCTTTCGAGGCCGGGATAATACACCCGGCGGATGCGCGGATGCTTTTCCAGGTGCTGCGCCACAGCCATGGCGGTTTCGTTGTGCGCTTTCATGCGCAGGGGGAAGGTTTTCAGGCCGCGCAGCAGCAGGTAGCAGCAGTGTGGGTCGATCACGCCGCCGATGGCCTTGTGCAATGCGCGGATTTCCTGGACCAGTTCCTTTCGGCCCAGCACCGCCCCGGCGAGAATGTCGTTGTGCCCGCCGAGATACTTGGTGCAACTGTGCAGTTCCAGGTCAACGCCCCATTCCAGCGGGCGCTGGTTGTACGGCGTGCCGAAGGTCGCGTCAATCATGGTCAGCACCCGGTGCTTTTTCGCGATCTCCAGCAGCCGCTCCAAATCAAAGATGTTCAGATAGGGATTGGTGGGGGATTCGGAAAAAATGAAGCGGGTGTTCGGGCGGATGGCCTTCTCGATTGCCTTGTAATCGCCGAAAGGAACGATGCTGCAATCCACGCCGAAGCGCTGCAGGTAACTGCTGCAGAATTCCAGGGTCTTCTTGTAGGCGTCGTCGGTGATGACGATATGATCGCGGCTCTTCACCAGCGCCAGGATCGTCGTCGAGATCGCGCTCATGCCCGATCCGAAAACGACGCAGTCCTCCGCGTTGACCAGCGCCGCCAGGCGCCGTTCCGCCACCTGCTCCGTCGGCCCGCCGTAGCGGCCGTATTCGAAGCGTTCCTTGCCGTGCTTCGTGTACGCCTCGATCTCCTTGGAATCCTTGAAGGCAAAAGTCGAGGTCTGCACGATCGGCGTGGTGATCGAATCGGCATACCGCAGCCGGTCCTCTCCCGCATGCACGGAAATCGTTGAAAAACCTTTGTTCGGAGACATCTTCAAATGCGATGCCGAAGATTTTTTCGGCTTGCTTTTCCTGGCCATTCCGACAACCTCTTTCATTGCTTCACGTCTTTGACGGCAAACACGCCCCGCCTGCGGCGGAAAAGGGAAAAATGCGGGTGTATTCCATTAGCCTACCATAGCCGCCCCCGCCCCTTGCAATGTTCCTTCGTGATGGCAATCTCGAACTGCTATGATGGCCTTCGCGAAATAGAATCGGTTGGGAGGGGTTGTCATGTCTTGGAGAATGGTTGCGCTTGTGTGCGCACTGGCGGGGATGCACTGCGCGGTTGCGGCGGAGACGCCGCCGGCGGCGTTTACGAAAACAAAGAGTTCCCTGTATCCCGAAGCGGTGCGCGCCCGGGTGCGGGCCAATGTGGCCGGGCGCGCCTGGGCCGGGGCGGTGCGCGACGATCTCGTAGAAGCGGCGCGGCCGTGGCGCGAGATGAGCGATGACGCGCTGTGGGCGCTCATGTTCGGCCCGACCATCGAGCGTTCCTGGATGGTATGGTCCAACGGCCATTGTCCCGCCTGCGGGCGGGATGTGCCGATGTACACCTGGAAAATCGCGGCGATGGAGCGTCCGTGGAAGGTGCAGTGTCCGCATTGCAGCGGGATTTTCCCCAAGAACGATTTCGCCGCGTATTATCAATCCGGATTGGATGCGCAGGGCATTTTCCGACCCGAAAACGCGGACCGTTCGCTGCTCTTTAACACCGAGCATCCGGATGCCGAGGACCCGCTGCACCTGTTCGGGGTGGATGACGGCAGCGGCTATGTCGAGGGCGAGAAGCGCTGGCGCTTCATCGGGGCGTATCTCATCTATGGGCAATGGAAGCAGGCGGTGCTGGCGGGCATTCGCGTGCTTGCGGCTGCGCACCTGTTGACGGGCGACCCGGTCTATGCGCGCAAGGCCGCAATCCTCTTGGACCGCGTGGCGGATGTGTATCCGGGCTTCGATTTCGGCGCGCAGGGCTGGGTCTATGAACGGCGCGCCGACCGGGGCTATGTGTCCACCTGGCACGACTCCTGTGAGGAGACCCGCGAACTCGTCATGGCCTACGACATGGTCTTCGAGGCCATCAAGGAAGACGGTGAACTTGTGGCATTCCTGTCGCAAAAGGCCGCGCAGCACGGCCTCGAAAATCCGAAAGCCTCCTTTGCCGACATCCAGCGCAACATCGAAGACCGGATTCTGCGCGATGCGATCACCAATCGCCCCAAGATCACCTCCAACTATCCCCGCACGGAAATCGCCGTGGCGATCATCCATGCGGTGCTCGGCGGCCCGGAACACCGGGAGGCATTCGACGCCGAGGTGAACGGCATGCTGGCCAAGGCGACGGCCGTGGATGGCGTGACGGGCGAGAAGGGCCTCGCAGGCTACGCCGCCTTCACCATCCAGGCGCTCGCCATGTTTCTCGCCGAATTCGACAAGATGGACGGCGCTTTTCTCCCGGAAATGCTGCGGCGCTGCCCGCGCCTGCGCGAAACATACCGCTTTCACATTGACACGCTGTGCATTGACCGCTACTACCCGCAGTCCGGCGATTCCGGCGCCTTCGCCGCGCCCGGCGCCGACTATGGCGGCGTTATTCTGCAGACGCCGGCCTTTCACGGCGCCGCTTCTTCGCGTTGGACGCATGCCCCGCCGTCGCCCTTCACTTTTCTGCTGCGCATGACGGAACTGACCGGTGACCCGGCCTATGCGCAGATCGCATGGCGCGGTAATGGCCGCAGTCTCGACGGGCTGCCGCATGACCTGTACACGGAGGACGAGGCCGCCGCGCATGCGGCCTTCGCCAAAGTCATCGAAACGCACGGCGCGGAACTGCGCCTCGAAAGCGTCAACAAACAGGAATGGCGCATCGCGATCCTGCGGTCCGGCGCGGGCGAGAATGCCCGCGCGGCATGGCTGGACTATGACTCCGGCGGCGGCCACGGCCATCACGATGCGCTCAACCTCGGCCTCTTCGCGCATGGGCTGGACCTGATGCCGGAGTTCGGTTATCCGCCGGTGCAATTCGGCGGCTGGGGATCGCCAAGGGCGCGGTGGTACCTCATGAGCGCCGCGCACAACACCGTCGTGGTGGACGGGCAGAACAGCGCGCCCGGCGGCGGCAACACCACGCTGTGGGCCGTCGGCGATGTCCTGAAGATCATCCGCGCGGAAGCGGCGGCATGCAACCAGGGGCGGCGCTTCGAACGCACGGCGGCGCTGGTGGACGTGTCGCCGGAAACGTTCTACCTCGTGGACCTTTTCCGCGTGGAAGGCGGCGCGGACCACACGCTTTTCATGCACAGCCACTTCGGCGAAGCGCAGACGCAAGGACTGACCCTGCGCGACGCGCCGGACTACGGCCACGGGACCATCATGCGCAACGTCCGCATAGACCCTGCGCCCGCGCCGGGCTGGCACATCGCGTGGCGCGTCGAAGACCGGCGCGGGCTGCTGCCGGAACCCCGCGACCTGCGCGTGCGCTATATCGGCCTGACGTCGGCCTGCGCGGCGGGGCTGGCGGAAGGGTGGATTTCGCCGGGGCTTTTCAACACCACGGAGGAAGTCTGGATACCCCGCATGCTGGTGCGGCGTCAGGGCGATGCCGGCGCGCCGCTGGCCTCCACCTTCGCCGGGGTGATTGAAGCGTATTCCGGCGCGCCGACCCTGCAATCGGTGGAGCGGCTACCGGTGCGCAACGCCGCCGGCGAAACGCTTTCCGAGGCGCACCTCGCGTTGCGCATCACGCTCGCCGATGGGCGGCAGGACCTCTTCGTCGCGCGCGATCCGGAGGTGCTGCCGCCGGGCGAACGACTCTGGATTCCCGAACTTCAGATGCAGACCGATGCCGACGCCTGCATCGTTCGCCGCCGCCCCGACCAAAGCGTCGAATACGCCGCATTGTGTCATGGCAGTTTCATCACCGCAGACAATTTCGAGATGGCCCTGCCCCAGGCAACCGCATTTCATGAAACCAGTCGTTGAGCGAAGCGATAACGCTGGCAAGCCGTGTCTATTGCAACACATCAGGCAAATGAAGCATGCGCTCACCAACGGTTTCCACCATTCGTGCGATTTTGGAAAAAGCATGTAACGCTTTGGACAGCGGTGGCTTGCCACCGCCTTCAGCCGGGCGGCTTGCCGCCCGGGCGCGTCCAGGCAAGCCTGGACGCATAAAAGCGGTGGCAAGCCACCGCAGTCCAAAGAGGCGTCATCTTTGGGTTTGATTCAGACGTCTTGCGTGTTTACTATTTTGTACCTCACTGCATTGTTCTGGGGTGGCTTCTTGGCGGAAAATGGTCTATCATATTCATTGAATGACGGAATGGCGGAAAGCACATGGACCTGGTCCGGGAGGTTTGAATCATGGACGCGAAAGCCAGCGATAAGAAGACAAGTCGGCGCAATTTTATCCGCACCGCGGGGGCGCTGGGCGCAGGGGCGTATCTGGCGTCCGGCGCGACGTCCGGGAGGGCTGCGGCGAATCCTGTCAAGGCGGAGGCGCTTGCGCTGAACGGCGGGCCGAAGGCGGTGACGGCGGCCGCTGCGGACTCGACGAAATGGCCGCTCTATGGCGAGGAGGAAATCCAGACCGTCGTCGAACTGCTGAGGAATCCGGGCTACGGGCCGGTGGCGGAGTTTGAGGAGGCCTGGAAAGCGTATCAGGGATGCGCGTATGTCAAGGCCCACTGTAACGGCACCAGCGCGCTCACTTCGATGCTGTTTGCGCTGGAACTGCCGCCGGGCAGCGAAATCCTGGTGCCGAATTACAGCACGTGGTTTCCCGTGGTGCCGATGCGCTTCTTCGACCTTGTGCCGGTCTTCGTGGACTGCGATCCCAAGACGATGAACATTGATGTGGAGGACTGCAAGCGGCGCTTGACAGCCAAGACCCGGGCGATCATGCCCGTGCATTGGTACGGCCTGCCCTGCGAGATGGACGCGATTGACGCCTTTGCGAAGGAGCACGGACTGGAAGTGATCGAAGACGCCAGCCATGCCCATGGCGCACGGGTGAACGACGTGCTGATTGGCAACTGGAGCCGCATCGCGGGCTTCAGCCTCCAGGCGACCAAGCCGCTGCCGTCCATCGAAGGCGGCGTCGCCATATACAAAAATCGGGACGATTTCGAGCGGGCCACCACCTACGGCAACTATGATCTTCCGAACACTTTCCCTGAAGGCAGCCCGTACCGCAAGTATCAGGGCACCGCGTTCGGATCGAAACTGCGCATCCATCCGGTGTCGGCGATTCTCGCGCGCATCCAACTCAAGGGGCTTGACGCGCGCAACAGCGCCGGCACGGCCCAGATCAAGCGGCTCAATGATCGCATCACGCAACTCCCCGGCCTCACCGAGCAATACATCCGTCCGGGCATTCAGCGCGTCTTCTATTCGAGAAACCTGATGTTCATTGACGAGCAGAAGGCGGGCATGTCGCGCGCGGCAGCGGTCAAGGCGCTCAAGGCGGAGGGTGTGGATGTCGCCGAATACTCCTGGACCCTGCTGCACACTTACCCCATCTTCAGTGAGCCGCAGTGGTGGCGCCACATGCCCGTGCTGCCGACGGAAGAGTCCATCCCCGGTTGCCATGAAGCCAACCGCACCGCGATTTCGCTGCCCTACTGGACCTCCGACCAGCCGGAACTCGTCGAACAGTACGCCAAGGCCTTTGAGAAAGTCTGGGCGCACCGCGACAGCCTTGGGTAAGTTAAGGGGTCAGACGGAATCAAGAAGTTTCAGCGCGGTGCGGATTTCGTCTTCGATCTTGTCGGTGAGATCAATGATGCCCCGGCGGTCTTCCAACTCGCCGGTGCTGTGAATGCTCTTGGACAGCGCAAGCGAAGCGCCCTTGATGGTCATTTTCTTGTGGTAGATGTAGTATTTCATTTTGAGAACAATGTTGATGTCATCGCGGGTGTAGTATCGGCGGCCGGCGGCATCGCGTCGCGGTCTTAATTGCGCCGCCTTGCTCTCCCATTGGCGAAGGACATGGACCGGCACGCCGGTTTCTTGGCTGACTTCGCCGATGCGGTAGCGCTTGTCGGGGGATTCAGACATCGTGCGATATTCCGGACGCGGCATCCGCCGGCGCGGAATTGTTTTCGAGGGCGTTTCGGATGATTTGCCCGAGATCGCTGCCGAGGATGGGTTTGTAAACAAAGCCCCGGATGCCCAGCCGGTGCGCCTGTTCGGGCGTGATGCTTTCACTGAAACCGGTGGCGAGGACGATGGGGAGTTCCGGGCGGGTCTTGAGCATGGCTTGGGCGAGTTGGGCGCCGGTCATGCCGGGCATGATCTGGTCGAGCAGGACCATGTCATACTCGTAGGGGTCGTTGCGGAAGGCTTCGAGGGCTTCGAGGCTTTCGCAGAAGGGGGTCACGCGGTAGCCGAGTTGTTCGAGGATTTCGGTCCACAAGGCGACCAACTGCTGCTCGTCGTCCACGACCATGATGCGCTCGTTGCCGTGAAGGATTTCGGCGACGGCATCCTGCTGAACACGCTTCTCGCTGTGATATTTGGGCAGAAACACCTCGAAGGTGGCGCCGGCGTTGGGTTCGCTGCGCACGAGGACGGCCCCGTTGTGGCTGGTGACGATGCCGTGGAGGATGGCAAGCCCCATGCCGGTGCCTTCGCCGACGCCCTTGGTGGTGAAAAACGGCTCGAAGATGCGCTGCGTGATCTGGGGGTCCATGCCGTGGCCGGTGTCGTTGACGATGATCTTCACATAGTCGCCGGGAACGAGATCGCCGTGGGGGGTGTGCATGGGGGCGTCAAGGCGGGCGGATTCGACAAAGACTTTCAGGGTGCCGCCGTTGCGCTTCATGGCGTGCAGGGCGTTCGTGCAGAGATTGAGGATGACCTGGTGTATCTGGACGGGGTCGGCGAGCACCGCGCCGGCGCTGGAGTTGATGCGATGCCGGATTTCGATGTTGGCGGGGCAGGAGGCCCGGATGAGGGCAAGCACTTCCTTGGCGATCAGGTGGACGTGAACAGGCGTTTCGTTTTGTTCGACCTGGCGGCTGAAGATCAGAATCTGGCGCACGAGTTCCTTGGCGCGGTTGGCCGCTTTGAGCACTTCCTCGAAGTGGCGGTGGAAGGGATTTTCGGACTCCATCTTGCGCAGGGCCAGTTCCGCGTAGCCCAGGATGCTGGCGAGGATGTTGTTGAAATCGTGGGCGATGCCGCCGGCAAGCGTGCCGATGGCCTGCATCTTCTGCGCCTGGCTCAATTGGGATTCGAGCCGGGCCTTTTCCTTTTCCGCCATGCGGCGCACGGCGACCTCCTGCTGGAGTTGCGCGTTGGCGCGGGTCAGGTCCGCCGTGCGCTCCTCGACCCGCCGTTCGAGCGAGTCGTAGGCGCGACGCAGTGATTCCTCGCCCTTGCGGCGCTGCATGTATGCGCCCACCATCTCGGCGGCGGTGCGCAGCACGCGGATTTCGTCCGTGGTCCACCCGTTGGCGGTGTGCAGGTCGTCAAAGCCGAGTACGCCGCGCCATTGGCCGTCCCAGAAAAGCGGCAGCAGCAGAATGGACTGGACGCCGTATGGGGCGAGCCGCTCCTGTTCGCAATCGGGAAAGACGCTCACATCGCCCGTAATGAAACCCCCGTGGGACAGTTCCACCACCCACCGTTCCAGGCCGCCCGCATAGGGTTCCAGGGGCCGCTGTTCGCCCCAATCCCCGCCACGCTCCGGCTGCGCGGCCCAGTGCGTGACCTTGATGCAGCGACCGCGCTCCGGATCATCCACATTCTCCGCAATATAGACCCTGCCCGCGCCCGACACCGTCAGCAATTGCTGCAGCGCGGTGTCCAGCGCTTCTTCCGACTCCGCTTCGGCGAGGAGGGCGCTTGAACAGGCCGCCAGGCCCTCCTCGTAGCGAAGCCGCATGGCCAGCGTGGCTTCGGCGCGTTTGCGTTCGCCCAACTCCACCCGCAATTGCTGGTTGCGCTCCTCCAGTTCCGCCGTGCGCTCCTCCACCTTCTTCTCCAGAATGCGGTGCGCCTCCTTCAGCGCGCGTCTTGCCTGCCGGCGCGCGGCAATATTCTCCGCAAGCCGCTGGCGCTCATAGGCCAGTTGCCGCAGGGCGTTGTCGTTGTTCAGCAAAGCGCCGAAGACCCCGGCCAACAAGAAGGCACTGCCCACTATCACCAGGGTTTCATGAATCAGCCGGTGAATCGGTTCGTTCTTGTTGAGCAGCACTGTCCGGTAGGCGAACGGAAACTCGTCCACAATGTCGCTCATCTGATACAGGAACAGGCAGAAAACCCCCACAAGCAGGCAATGCCGCACGAAGGGTTCGGTGGCGATCAGAGAGAACACGTAGAATGCGGCGGCCCATATGCCGGCGAGCGCAATCAGGCCGATGAATTCCCGCGCTGTTCCGGAAATCCATCCCAGTTCCGTCGCGTAGCGGCTCAGCAAGCCCGCAGTGGCGCAGACGACGAGCACCCCAATCGCGCGGCGCATGACTGTATCTTTGTCGTAATCGCGCTTGCGGATGCGCGCGACGATCCTCCCCACGGACGACCGTGCCGGCTCCAAGTCCACCGAACTGTCGGAAATCTGCTCCATCCTGCGGCCCGACTCCCTCCTCATTCGCGTTGCCCGCAGCGCGATGCGCTGATCGCCAGGCCAGCCTGAGCTCCCAATGGACGGC
>CAZLII010000138.1:0-9128 GCA_964559065.1 uncultured Nitrospirales bacterium
CCCGCGACATCCAGCTTGGGAAGCTGGCACTCTACCAACTGAGTTAGTCCCGCTCGGTGACGGGGGTATCGTAGCACCTTCTGATTGGGTTGTCAATAGATCGGAACCGTCTGCACCGTCATCCCCGGAATTACTGTGTCGCGTGAGAAGTATTGGTCTTCAGCCTTGGATGCTTTGAATTCTTCAGTGGAATGATGGCAAGTCGGGCCGGAGGGAGTGTTGCCGGCGGCACATGTTTGCGTTGACTCCGTGGGTGTTGCTGTCTATGATCGCATTGAGGAGCAATGGCAGAGGTTCGATGTTATGAAATTATCCGAGACGCAATTGAGGATACTGGGCGTCATGCTGGGATTGTCCCTTGTTGCCGGCGGCGAGATGTCCGTCGAGGATGTGGTGGGTGGGAATGAGTCGGCGGTGGTGACGTTGACGGGGCTTCGCGAGGTTGACGGGGCGGTAGTGCAGAGCAGCGGTTGTTGTATTCCGTGCGGATTCATTGTGAGCACGGCGCACCAGGTCGCTGGGGTGCGTGATTTGCGCGCGCGGCTTGCTGGGGGCGGCGAATTTCCAGCGCGGGTGGTTGCGGTGGATGCCGCCAAGGAGATTGCGTTATTGCAGATGGATGAGATGCCTCCAGGGACTGTTGAGATCGGGGACGCCGGGCGTTTGCGGAGCGGTTCGTTGCTGGTTTCCATTGCGGCTCCGGCAAATCTTGACTTGACGGTGGTAACGGGCATTGTGTCGAGCATGAATCGCACTTATCGAGGTTATCCCGTGATACAAGCGGACATGCGCGCCGCGCCGGGTTCCAGTGGCGGGCCTGTCTTTGATGGAGACGGCATGCTGGTGGGGCTGATTGTGGGACGTTTGGAAGCCGAGGCGTGGGTGACGGTGGTGAATCCGGTGAACAATGCGTATGACTTGCTGCGGCGCCATGGCGTCCCGGTGCCGGATAGCGGCGGGCTGACATATCGCAATTTGGACGAACTGGAAAACAAGGAGTTGTTGACGCCGCTTGCGGGCATCGGCGAACGCGACCGGCGCGCGGTGGAGGCATACAACCGGGGGGTGGCGGCAAAGCATCCGGAGGAAAAGGCCGAAGCGTATGCGATGGCTGCGACGCTTCTCCCGGATTTTTATGAGGCGTGGTTCAATCTTGGCGTGGCGGAATCGGAACGCGGGGACTTCGCAGCGGCGGAGGCGGCGTATCGTCGCGCGGCGATGCTTCGCCCGGAAGCGCTGGCGCCGCGCCGGAACCTGGGGCGGCTCCTGCTGCGCGGGGAGCGGCGGGAGGAGGCGGTTGCATGTTTTGCGGAGGCGGTGTGGCTTGCGCCCGACGCGCCGCGGTCGCACAATGACCTGGGCGAGGCCTATCGGCAGGCGTTCCGTTTGGAGGAGGCGGCGGAAGCCTTTGAGAAGGCCCTGCGTCTTGATCCACGTTATGCGAAGGTTTATTACAATCTTGGATTGACCTACGTGCAAATGGGGCGGAACGAGGAAGCGGTCGCGCGTTTTCGCCAGTATCTTGAACTGACAGGCGACGCGGCGGACGCCGACGTCGTGCGGGGATGGGTGGCCGAATTGACGCAGTGAGGCGAAAGGAGCCGTCTTGCAGGAACAAGCGCATCCCGATAGGTTTGGCCGATATGAAATCGTGCGCCAATTGGGGGAAGGCGCGATGGGGGTGGTCTATGAGGGCCGGGACCCGAAGTTGGGCCGGCGCGTCGCGATCAAGACGGCGCGGCACGAGTTGATGTCTAGCGGGGCGATGACCGAGGAGTTGATGCATCGTTTTCTTCGGGAGGCGCAGGCGGCGGGCGCGTTGAACCATCCCAATATCGTGACCATTTACGATGTCGGCGAGGACGGCGGCGTCTCCTATATCGCCATGGAGTATTTAGAAGGCTCTGATCTGCGTGATGTGATCGCCGTCCGGCAGCGCTTTTCCGGGGAGGAGTTTGTCAATCTGGGCGCGGTCATCGCCGAGGCGCTTTCTGCGGCCCATGCGCAGGGCATTGTGCACCGCGATGTGAAACCCGCCAATATTTTTTTGCAGGCCGACGGCCGGGTCAAGATTACGGATTTCGGCATTGCGCGGGTGAGCGATTCCACGTTGACCCAGGAAGGCACGCTGATTGGCACGCCGCATTATATGAGTCCGGAGCAGTTCATGGGGCAACGGGTGGATGGGCGGTCGGACCTGTTTTCAGTTGCGGTTATTCTCTATGAACTGCTCACGGGCGAGAAACCTTTCAGCGGCGAGGCGATCAGCACGGTGATGCACCAATGCCTCAAGGTTATCCCGATTCCGCCCGAAGAACTGAATTTTGCGGTGCCGAAACCCCTGGGCGACGTGGTGATGAAGGCAATGAACAAGCGTCCGGACGGGCGTTATCCCGATGGCCGCGCCTTGGCCGCCGCTCTGCGCGAAAGCCTCAAACCCAGTCCCAATCCAAGCGTGCTGGGATTCACACCGGCGGCGCTCGAGGGCGAGCGGACCGTCATCGTTCCGTCCGACGATTTGGGTGCGACAACGCCATCGTCCGCACCGCCGGCCGGCGTGGAAGGCGCGATGGAGACCGGGCGTTTGGAGGTCTCTGTGAAAGAGGGCATTTCCCCTCCCCTCTCCCCCACGCCGCCAACTGGCGGATTATCGCGTCGCAAGGCAGTTGAGGGCATTGCCGCGGTGCTGGCGGTGTGTATCGTCGTCATTGTGGGCTGGCGACTGCTGTCGGGCGGACCGGAGGTAGTTGTTCCGCCGGAAGATGGGGCCGTCGCGCCGGGGCCGGTTCGGGTTTCGGTCGAGGTTTTCCTGGCGCGCGATCTGGATGCCTATCTTGAAGTGGACTCCGCAATGGCTGCGCGCGGGGCGGAACCCGGCGAAAGCGGCGATTCGCTGTACGATGCGGTTTCCAGGTTGGAGCAAAGCGACCGGATTGTCCGAGTGCCCGGCGCTACCGTTTCCGTACGCAATGCAGCGGACAACGCTGTGTTGGGCGAATCTGTCACCGACAGCGACGGACAGTGCAGTGTTGCATTGAAAGGTTCTCCGCCAAATGTGGTTTTTGTCGTGCGTCATGGGGCGTTTGACCGGGAGATTCCAATGCAGGGCGAAAAGCGATGGCAAAGAACGCAGTATTTTGTGGTTCGGGACCAAAGTTCCTGAGCCGCGTGGTGCATTGATCCTCAATGCGTCATGCCGCATGGTCCGATGCTTCCAAGATGATCATCTCCGAGATCGCCGTCACTGTGATATCCGGAAAGTGATTGGCGGATGCCGCGTGCGAGGTCAGGACTTTTTCATTTTGGTGATGAGTTCGGATTGCAATTGGTGGTCCGCGTTGAAGAGCCGGCGATAGGCGAGCAGGGCCGCGCCGATGCAGCCCAGGGATGTGGCCGCCGCGATCATGAACATCACGACGATCTGGTATTTCACGGCCTGAAGCGGGGGATTGCCCGCGAGTATCTGCCCCGTCATCATGCCCGGCAGCGAAACCAACCCCACCACCATCATGGAATTGATGATGGGAATCATGCCCCTGCGCACCGCTTCGCGCAGGACCCCGCGCGCCGCTTCCCAGCGGGTTGCGCCGTGCGCAAGTTCCATCTCAACCAGCGCCTGGTGCTCGCTGAAGCGCTCCAGCAGGATGTCAATACACAGCGAGATGCCGGTCAGGCCGTTGCCGAGTATCATGCCCAGAAGCGGGATGACGTATTGGGGTTTGTACCACGGGTCCACGCGGATGACGGCCTGGGTCACCATGAAAGTGGTCAACAAGCCGCAGAGGAACAGCGTGACAAAGGTATCCAACATGGCGCGCGGATAACGGCGTGCCGCGCGGTTCACCGCTTCGCGGGCCGCGACCAGGATCATGACGGCGATCACAGGGACCAGCGCCCAGGGCGTATCCACCTGGAAAACCCATTTCAGCACGAAGCCGATGATGTACAACTGCACAACCGTGCGCACAGCGGCCAGCGCCAGGCGGCGTTCCAATCCCAGCCGCAGCGCCAAACTGACGCCGCCCGCCACCGCCACCAGCAATGTGGCGAGCAACAGGTCCGTTGCGCTCAGTTCTATTGTGCCGCCGTCCATGGGGATTCAGTTTTTCTCCGGTTGAAAATTCCTCAGGTCCGCTTCCCGGTCGCACCACCGCGCCACTTGGGAACGGTCATGCGAAACTACGATGGCGCTTCCCCCCTCTTCCCTCACCCAGCGGGATATCGTCTCCTCCAAGGCCGCGGCCGATTGCTCATCCAGCGCGCTGGACGGCTCATCCAGCAGCAGAACATCCGGACGGAGAAGCAACGCCCGCACCAGACACACCCGCTGCTGCTGTCCTATGGACAGCGACAGGGCATTCTGCTCCCATCGTTCGGATTCAATGCCCAGACGTTCCAGGAACGCCCATGCGGCGGTTTCGGGAAATTGGGTCGGCGCATGGCGATAGGTGAACGGGCGCATCAAATTTTCCCGGACAGTCTCATCGAAAAGCACCGGGCGCTGGGACACCAGAACGACGCGCCGTCGAAATACCGGCCAGCCAATGGCCTGCGGTTCGGCGCCCGCAAGCAGCACCACGCCAAACGCCGGGATCAGGCCCGCAATCGCACGCAGCAGCGTGCTCTTGCCGCAGCCTGAGGGACCGCACACGCTGAGCAGTTCCCGCGAATGCAGGTCCAAATTCAGTCCAACAATCAGGCGCTTGCCGCCCGCCGCAATGGCGATGTCCCGGAGAGAAAGCACGGGACCGTTATATGACTTGGCATCATGGGGCATTGGATTTGGCGCGATACCTGCAAAAACATCGAAAAATAGGGCACATAGGACCTATAGGACGGATATGACCTATAGGACACGGCACAACAGGAAGCATTATACATCAAGTGCATTTTGGACTTTATGCGCTTGGCGGACATGTGCTTGACTGCTTATCTCTTATGCTCATCTCCTCTCCTTGGGTGTCGCCCAACTTACATGTCCTATAGGTCTTATGCGTCCTATAGGTCCTATGGAATTGCCCAAAAAACGCTGTCTTTCATGACCACCCCGACCCTCACGTTTTCTTTTCCGGCAAGCGTTGCCCATGGCTTTCGTATTCCCTTGCAAAGCGCTTCCGGTGGGCGTTATGCTCCGGCATTGGCGAAAGGGAATTCGACATGACGGTCGTAATCTCGTGGAATGTCAACGGTATTCGCGCAGTCCTGAAGAATGGATTCATGGAGTGGTTATTGCGGGAACAACCGGATATTTTATGCCTGCAAGAGACGCGCGCGTTGCCCGGCGATCTGAGTGAGGACCTGCTGTGTCCCGACGGATATGTCAGCCTGTGGCATCCCGCGAAAAGGCGCGGCTACAGTGGGACGGCGGTCTATGCAAAGCGTCCCCCCGTCGCGACCGGCGTATTGGGCATCAAGGAATTTGATGACGAGGGCCGGTTGCAGGTGCTGGAATATCCGGATTTGACCATTCTCAATGGCTATTGGCCGAACAGCCAGGCGGAGCGGGCGCGATTGCCCTATAAACTTGCCTATTGCGACGCGGTCCTGGAATTGGCGAAGAAACTGGCGAAAAAGAAAAAGAACGTGCTGGTGTGCGGCGATTTCAATATCGCCCACACGGAAATTGACCTGGCCAACCCCAAAGAAAACGAGAACTGTGCCGGGTACTACATTGAAGAACGGGAAGCGATGACAGAGTTTCTCAAGGGCGGATTCGTAGACACGTTCCGGCATTTCGTCAAAGAACCGGGCCATTACACTTGGTGGTCGTACCGTACCCGCGCGCGGGAACGAAACGTCGGCTGGCGCATTGATTACCATTGCGTGAACAAGGCGTTCCTGCCGCATGTGCGGCGGTCCTGGATTCTTTCCGACGTATTGGGTTCTGATCATTGTCCCGTAGGCATCGAACTGGAGTAGGACTTTGCGTTCACGCGTGACCACCAAAAACGGCGATGTAGGCAGCACGCGCACGTTGGGCGGCGATGTGCTCTCCAAGTCGCATCCGATACTGGAATGCACAGGTCGCCTGGACGCGCTGCGCGCGCATCTGGGGTTGCTGCGGCTGGAAATCATCGCGGCCAAGCCGGATGAACAGGAGGCGGTTGAAAAATTTCTGTTCTGGTTGCTGCATTGTTGTTTTCTCATCGGCGCGGAGGTGAACGATCCGGAGCGGAAACATCCTGAATACCGACAGGGGGAAATCGGCGCATTCCACCTCGACCGGCTGGAAGCCGAGCAGGTGCGCCTGGAAGCGATGGTGATCTTCCCGCGCGCATTCATCGTGTCGGCGGGCAACCGAACAGCGGCCTTGGCCGATGTCGTCGCCACCGTGGCGCGCGATTTTGAGCGCAGCCTCGTGCGCCTGAGCGAGGCGATTCCGGAATTCAAGGCGGCGGCGCTGATCGCCTTCGCCAACCGCCTCAGCGACTATCTCTACGTGCTGGCGCGTTGCCTTGACAAAGGCCAGGGGCAGCCAGTGGATTATTCGGTCATCTGCAATGTGGATGTGTAGGGAGAGGATGAGGGACATCATATAAACACTGAACATTTGGACGGTGTGGACGAAGTGGACACAGGGTTTTTCCGGGATCTGTTCTATTGCTGTATGGAGAAAAGACCCGGTTTATGATGCAGGTGGGCTCGGCATTATGGGGGCGAGAAAGGATTCCCAGCCGGCGAGGTAGGCGGGAGCGGAGAGAACGAAGCCTTCGTTGTGGTCGCCGCGAATCTCGAGGAATTGCTTGGGTTCGGCGGCAAGGCGGAACAGTTCCCTGCCGTGGCGGTAGGGGATGACACGGTCGTCCGGGCTGTGGATGATGAGCAGGGGGCTTTTGATGCGACCGACTTTGTGCTTGTTTTCAAAGTGATGGCGTACAAACCATCGCGCCGGAAGCCAGGGAAACGCGTCGCGGGCGACATCCACCGTTGACAGGAAGGTGCTTTCGAGCACGACGGCGGCGGCAATCACCTCAGCGGCCAACTCCGCGCTGACTGCGCCGCCAAGCGAACGCCCGAAAATGAGGATTTTTTCCGGGGGGATGCCGCGCGTTTCGGTGAGGTGACGCCACATGGCGCGGATGTCGGCATAACAGCGTTGCTCGGAAGCCCGACCGCTACTCTTACCGTATCCGCCGTAGTCATACGCCAGCACGGAAAACCCCAATTCCCGGAGCAGCCCGATGGATTCAAGGCGGTCCGCGATGTTGCCCGCATTGCCGTGGGAGAAAAGCGCGACGCCGCGCGGGTTTCCGAGCGGAATGAACCATCCGTGCGTACTGTAGCCGTTGACAGGGACGACTACATCCTCGAAAGCCCACCCGAACGCTGACGGATCACGGTAGATGGCGCGGGTTGCTGGGAAGATGATGCGGTCATGGAAAAGGTAGGCCAGCAGGAGGATCACGCCATAACCGATCGCGGCGAAGAGGAGAAATTTCAGGACAATCATGCGGCGTGTCTCCGGGCGTTGCGGCGGCGTTTTCCGCTGATTCGGTTCGTGCGCCGCATGATCAGGCTCCTGGCTCCGGGTCTTGTCCATAATAGGCGTTCGTTCCATGTTTGCGCAGGAAATGCTTGTCGAGCAGATAAGGTTCCAAGGGCGGCGTTTCGGGGTTGACAGCCAGCGTGTGCATCGCCATGCGCGCGATTTCCTCCAGGACCAGGGCGTTCTCCAACGCCTGGGCGGGGTCCTTCCCCCATACAAAAGGGCCATGCCCGGCGGTGAGCACCGCCGGATGCCGTAGCGGGTCCATGTCCGCCAAACGCCGGACAATGGCCCTGCCGATGTTCGCTTCGTAGCCCTCTTTCACTTCATCCTCGCACAAGGCCTCGGTCAGCGGCACTTCGCCGTGGAAATAGTCGGCATGGGTGGTGCCGAAGCAGGGGATCGGGCGGCGGGCCTGCGCCCAGGCCGTGGCGTAATGGGAATGCGTATGCACGATGCCGCCGATTTGTGGGAACGCCGCGTACAGCGCCAAATGCGCCGGCGCATCCACGGAAGGTTTCAAGTCCCCTTCCACCACCACGCCGTTCATGTCCACCACGACCATGTGCCGCGCCCGCATTTTTTCGTATGGGACGCCGCTTGGCTTGATGACAACGAGATGCTGTTCGCGGTCAATGCCGCTGGCGTTGCCCCAGGTCTGCACAACCAGCCCTTCGCGCACCAGCGCCAGATTGATTTCCCATACCGTTTTTTTCAAGGCGTCGAGCATGGGGTATTGGTTCCTCCAAGGCGTTCTCACAAGAATAGCAGGGACAACAAAAACAACAAGGACAACAAGGACAGCAAGGACAGCAAGGACAGCAAAGACAGCAAGGACGGCGAGGACAGCAAGGACAAAGAAGCATCAGTCAGACAAATTGGAATCCCTGGCATTTATCGGTTTGCCACGCCTATCCCGCAGGTTTCGGCATCATATTCCTCTTCATCCGCTTCAAGATAATGGTGGAGTCGTTCAACAATCGGTGCGACGGTTTCAAATTGCATGAGTTCGCGGCGGAGATGCGCGATGTTGCGCGCGGATTTCAGGTAGCCCGCGTAATGGCGGCGGAATGACAGCACGCCCCGGCGTTCGCCGCGATAGGCGGCCTGGTCGCGCAGGTGGCGGATGCACATGGCGATACGCTCGCGCAGGTCAGGTTCCGGGAGCAAATCGCCGGTGTCGAGATAGTGCCGCACATGACGGAAAATCCAGGGGCTGTGGATGGCGCCGCGTCCGATCATCACCCCGTCGCAGCCCAGATCGAAACACGCGCGGGCGTCCTGCGGGGTCTTGATATCGCCGTTGGCGATAAGGGGAATCGCGCTGATGGCTTTTATTTTCGGGAGCCAGGACCAGTCGGCATGGCCGGCGTATCCCTGCACGCGGGTGCGGCAATGGACGGTCAGCGCGTGGACGCCGAGGTCCTCCAGCATGCGCGCGACATCGAGAATCACAATGCTGTCCGCGTCCCAGCCCAGCCGGGTTTTCACCGTGACAGGCAGCGTTGTGCCGCGCATGACTGCCCGGACGACCGAGGCGAATTTGTCGAGGTCGCGGAGCAGCCCCGCGCCGTCGCCGCGATTGGCGATTTTTTCACCCAGCATCCGCAGTTGATGTCAATGAAATCCGCGCCCGCTTCCT
>CAZLII010000139.1:0-9114 GCA_964559065.1 uncultured Nitrospirales bacterium
CCAGGCTGTCTTGTCCGCGCGCTTTCAGCGCGCACCAAACGGAATTCAGAATATACCTTACTCAACGGACTATAGTGATTGAATAAATTTACCTGTCAGGCAAGCAGAATCTCCATTTTTATTTTCCCAGCCTGATTTCCTTCTCCTCAGGTTCTGGTCTACATCTACAATAGACGCGTCACAAACCACTCATTAAACGCGCTATTCCAGCACTTCTGCGTATTGCCGCATCGTCTTTCGGAATCTATTTTGGACAACAGTGAGAGAAAATGCTTCTTCCATTCAATATTTCGGCTCTCGGCCTTTTTGGGCGTCGTGAAACCCCATGCGGAAGGCATGGCGCAATGCGCGGCGGAAAATCACACCGATAATGCGCACCTCTTCCTCTGCTTGGAGGCATGCCCGCAGGTAGTAGGGCATGACCAGAATGTCCGCGAGACGTTGAAACGGATTCCCGGCGACGGGAAAGCGCCGCCGCACGCGCTGCGGGTCTGTCGCAGCCATAAGCGCTGGCAACGCATAGCCCCGCGCGTATTGTCGCCGATATTCTGTCTCGAACTTCACGCCGCGCCAGATATACCCCGACGCATCCGGTGCGAAGGATGGGGAGATGCCGCTGCGTCCCAGCCGCCATGCCAGTTCGAGGTCGTCAAATCCGGAATTTCTGAAGCCGCCGGCAAAGCCGCCCATATCCAGTACAAGGCTTCGCGGCAGGCTCAGGTTATAGGCCGGGCAGTCCAGAAAATCCGGAGGCGCGGTATCAAGTAAATGCGGCCATGCTTCCGGCAGGAACCATCGGGTGAGCACCCCTTCGGGCAGTTGCGGGTGCCGCGTGATCCGGCCGATCACGCAGGCCGCACCGCCCGCCCGTTCCTGTGCGGCGGCGTGCGCCTGCACCATCCCAGGCCCGGCGAGCAGGTCGGGATCAAGAAACAACACCCAGCGCCCTTGGGCCTCCCGCAGCCCCAGGTTGCGCGCTGCCGCCATGCCGTCGCCCTCCTGCCGCACACAGCGGATGGGCATGGGCGCGGCCTCAGCGTAACGCCGAACAATGTCGCAGCACTGGTGCGCGTCGCAGGCGTCCACCACCAGCACCTCAAAACGCGCCGCCGGAAAGGTCTGCTGCTCCAGATGCGCCAGCCAGGTGACAATGTCGTCCAGCCTCTCGCGAAGCACCGTCAGGACGGTAACATCCGGCTTGCCCATGCGATACTCCTGTGGCTGCAATGTTCAGGTCAGGGTCACTCTCGCATCTGCATATCGCCGAAGCGGACACCCTTCGGCCGGTTCCATTCTTCCCACGCCGTGGCGCGTTGTCAAACACAGGGTCAACAAGTCTTTGGTACAGGCACAAGTGCGGCGCAGTTGCGCAGATGCTGCGGCGCTGGGGTATAGTATGCGCGTATGTTTTCGGAAGGCAGGCATGCGCCGCTGTCGGGCGGACGCTTTTCCCGTTTCAAACAACATTTCACAGGAGAGGGCATATGATGGATTTCGTGTATTCACGGCGGTATTGCGGTCCATTGCAGGGCGTCATTCTGGATTGGGCGGGGACCACGATGGATTACGGCTGCTATGCGCCTGCGGTGGTCTTTGTGGAGGTCTTCAAGCGCGCGGGGGTTGAAATCTCGATGGAGGAGGCGCGGGCGCCGATGGGCGCGCACAAGCGCGTGCATATCCAGAAAATCACGCAGATCGAAGCGGTGGGGCAACGCTGGGAGGCGGCGCACGGAAGACCGCCGACCGAGGAGGATGTGGACGCAATGTTCGCGCAGTTTGTGCCGTTGCAACTCGATTGCCTGGCGCGCTACGCCGACTTGATCCCCGGCACGCTGGAGACGCTGGAGGCGTTCCGCGCGCGCGGCCTGAAGGTCGGGTCCACCACGGGCTACACCTCGGAGATGATGGATATCCTGCAGCGCGAGGCGGCGGCGCGGGGCTATGTGCCCGACGCGACGGTCTGCGCGACGGAAGTGCCGGCAGGACGGCCGGAACCGTGGATGTGCCTGGAAAACGCAAAGCGCCTGCGCATCTTTCCCATGGAGGCAATCGTAAAAATCGGCGACACCCTGCCGGATATTGAGGAAGGGCTGAGCGCCGGCATGTGGAGCGTCGGCCTTGCCATGACCGGCAATGAAATGGGCCTGAACGAGGCGGAAATCCAAGCGGCTGACCCGGCGCTGATCACGCGGCGGCGCGATCGCGCCTACGCGCGCATGGCCCAGGCAGGCGCGCACTACGTGGTGGACAGCATTTCCGACTGCCCGGCAATCATTGACGCCATCAACGCGCGGCTCGTGCGGGGCGAACGCCCCTGATGCGGGAAAATGGCGGACCTGCAAGGCGCGCCTGAAATTGGCGGTCAGGAACTATTATCCGCCAATGGGTAAAACGACAAGACAAACGCCGTTTCCGTGTCTTTCCGGCAATCCTAACAAGAAATGTTCTTCTTGATATCGTCGTGCCTTGGTGCTTCGATCTTCCTCTTTTTACGGCGGGATTTACTTCACGGTCCACCGGACGCCGTCTCTGCAAGGAGCAGCGCCGGGTCGGGCAGATAGTTTTCCGGGTCTTTGTGCTGGCCGTTGGCAATCACCTCATAATGCAGGTGCGTGGTGGTGGCATTGCCGGTGCGGCCGATCTTGCCGATGAGTTCGCCCTGGGACACCCGCTGGCCTGGTTTGACCAGGATCGCGTTGAGATGCGCATAGAGCGTCTCATAGCCGCGGTCGTGTTCAATAATTATCATCTTGCCGTAGCGCCGTTCTGTGCGACACGCCTTCACCTGGCCGTCGGCTGCAGCCATTACAGGCGCATTTGTCGGCGCTTTGATATCCAGCCCCATGTGGTGGCGGCTCCCGCCTCGGTGCGAGCCGCGACGGACGCCGAACCGCGAGATGATTTTCATATCGGGGTGGTCCACCGGCCATATGCCGGGCACCGCCGATGCGGCATCCATTGCGCCGAAATACGCCCTGTCTTGCTCCCAGCCCCATTCAACCTCCCATTCCGGGCAAATGAACTCCAAGTCTTCCACTTGAAGGGGAGGAGCGTGGACCAGCGTGTCGAAGGCCACCGGCGTCATCGGGCCAAACCGGCCGCAGCCGCTGACCGCAATCAGCAGCACCAACACGCCGATGAACATCAACGCGCCCCTGTGGATTGCGTCAAAACTTAATACGCCTCTCACTCCGGTCTTCGAGGTCA
The DNA here is from genome assembly GCA_964559065.1 of uncultured Nitrospirales bacterium. Lineage (GTDB taxonomy): Bacteria > Hydrogenedentota > Hydrogenedentia > Hydrogenedentales > CAILVY01 > CALEDJ01. The sequence continues at coordinate 3,208 of CAZLII010000139.1, forward strand.
CGGCATGCCACCCCGCCTCATCTTCTACTGCATACGCATTGCGACACCCAGACGCCATCCCCGCAGGGCATCAGAGCATCGAGCACAACACTACCCCCCGCATCGGCCGCAATCGAACCATTCTGCCGGACTTGGCGGAAAATTGCAAGGAATTCCTGCCGCCGCAAGCAGTCTGAAAGACAGGCTGGACTTCCACCCCGAACGACCCAAAGACCTGGAATACCTTTTACGCCTGACCCCTGTATTTACGGTGTTTCTCCCGCGTTTCGGGCGGCGGCATTGCGGGACGTAAATGCGGTATAATGGAAAATGCCCCGCGTGAAAGGCCTTTCTCCGGGGCGTATTGTATTTCCTACCTCCGAGATTGCTGTAAAATGCCATTGAAAAAGAAACCGATACGCAATGCCATCCTCATTCGCGGCGCGCGGGAACACAACCTGGCGAATCTGAACCTGGAAATCCCGCGCGACAGCCTGGTGGTCATCACGGGGCTGAGCGGCTCCGGCAAATCGAGCCTCGCCTTTGACACCATCTATGCCGAGGGACAGCGCCGCTACGTGGAAAGCCTCTCGGCCTATGCCCGGCAGTTTCTGGAGCAGATGGACAAGCCGGACGTGGATTACATCGAGGGGCTGAGTCCGGCCATCTCGATTGAACAGAAGACGACCCACCGCAATCCGCGTTCCACGGTCGGCACGGTGACGGAAATCTATGACTATCTGCGCCTGCTTTTCGCCCGCATCGGCACACCCCACTGCTACAAATGCGGCAAGGTGATCGAATCGCAGACGCCGCAGCGGATCGTGGACCGGATTCTGGAATTTCCGGCGGGGACGCGCGTACAACTGCTCGCGCCGGTGATCCGCCAGCGCAAGGGCACGTACCAGAAGGTCTTCGAGGACGTGAAGCGGCAGGGCTTCCTGCGGGTGCGGGTGGACGGCGAGTTCCATCATGTCGAGGACGACATTGAGATGGAGCGCTATGTGAAACACGACATTGACGTGGTGGTGGACCGCATTGCGGTGAAGGACGATATTCGAACGCGGGTGACGGATTCCGTGGAAACGGCCCTGAAACTGGGCAAGGGCCTGATTCGGATATGGTACGAGACGCCGGGGTCGCCCCCAGCCGAAATGATTCAGAGCGAACATCTGGCCTGCGTGGACTGCGGCATCGCCTGCGAAGAACTCGAACCCCGCATGTTCTCCTTCAACAACCCGCACGGCGCATGCCCGCATTGCACCGGCCTGGGCACCGTCATGGAGGTGGACCCGGACCTGGTCGTGCCCGACCAGAATCTGTCCATCGCGGACGGCGCGGTGCGTCCCTGGAGCATGCGCCGGGTGCTTGACGGCATGTACCGCCGCGCGCTGGTTTCCGTCTGCCGCCATTATGGGAAAGATCCCCACGCGCCCTGGCGCACATTGTCCGAAAGTTTTCGGGAGACCGTGCTCTATGGTTCCGGCGATGAGGAAGTGGACTTTTCCTTCTCCAATGAATCGCGAACCTATGAGACGCGCCGCATTTTCGAGGGAGTTATCCCTAACTTGGAACGCCGGTACCGTGAGACGGACTCCAACCGCGCGCGCGAGATGATAGACGAGTTCATGTCCTCACGGCCATGCTCCGCGTGCGGCGGTTCGCGCCTGCGGCCGGAATCGCGGGCCGTGCGCATCAACGACAAGACCATCATGGACGCGACCGCCATGTCCATCGGCGGCGCATTGGAATATGTGTCGTCGCTGCGGCTCACGCCGTCGCAGCAGATCATCGCCGAGCGCGTCGTCAAAGAAATCCGCGAACGTCTCGGTTTTCTGGTCAGCGTCGGGCTGGATTACCTGACCCTCGAGCGCCACGCCGGGTCGCTCTCCGGTGGGGAATCGCAGCGCATTCGGCTCGCCACGCAGATCGGGTCCGGGCTGGTCGGCGTGCTGTATATCCTCGATGAGCCGAGCATCGGCCTGCATCAACGCGACAACGAGAAACTCATCGCCACCCTGTTGCGCCTGCGCGATCTCGGCAACACGGTCATCGTGGTCGAACACGATGAGGGCACGATTCGCAGCGCGGACCACGTGATTGACCTGGGACCGGGCGCGGGTGTCCATGGCGGCCGCATCGTAGCGCAGGGAACGCCGCAGGAGATAATCCGATGCCGCGATTCTTTGACCGGGCAATTCCTGAACGGAAAACTGAAGATCTACAGCCCGCCGAAGCGCCGCGCTTCCAACGGCAAGTCCCTGCGCCTCTTCGGCGCCGCCCACAACAACCTGAAAAAAATTGACGTTGAATTCCCCCTTGGATTGTTTATCTGCGTGACCGGCGTCTCCGGTTCCGGCAAGTCCAGTCTGGTCAACGAAACGCTCTATCCGGCAGTATTGCGCGCCCTGCACGAAAACACCCGCGAACGCCCCGGAAAGTTTGACCAAATCGAGGGGCTGGAAAATATAGACAAGATCATTGACATAGACCAGTCGCCCATCGGACGCACCCCGCGCTCGAATCCCGCCACCTACACCGGCCTGTTCACGCCCATCCGCGACATCTTCGCCAAGACCAAGGATGCGCGCGCGCGCGGCTATGAACCGGGGCGTTTCAGTTTCAATGTGCGGGGCGGACGCTGCGAGGAGTGCGAAGGGAACGGCCTGATTCTGATCGAAATGCACTTCCTGCCTGATGTGTACGTGCCCTGCGACGCCTGCAACGGCGCGCGCTACAACCGCGATACGCTGGAAATCCGGTACAAAGGCAAGAACATCGCCGAAGTGCTGGGCATGACCGTCGAAGACGCCTGCCAGTTTTTCCGGAACATTCCGCCAATTCACCGGCCCCTCCAAACCCTGTTCGACGTGGGTTTGGGCTACATCACCCTCGGCCAGCCCGCCACCACGCTCTCGGGCGGCGAGGCGCAGCGCGTCAAACTGGCCACGGAATTGTGCAAGCGCCAGACCGGTCGCACCCTCTACATCCTCGACGAACCGACCACGGGCCTGCATGCCGCCGATGTGGATAAACTCCTTCGAGTGCTCCACCGACTCGTGGATTACGGCAATACGGTCATCGTCATTGAGCATAATCTGGATGTTGTTCGCACCGCTGATTGGATCATAGACTTGGGACCGGAAGGCGGCGACATGGGCGGCCGTGTCGTGGCGGCGGGAACGCCGAGAACCATCGTCAATGCAAAAAAATCGTACACCGGGCGGCATCTCAGGCAGAAAATGCCGGTCGTCCGCGCGCGTGCGGCGTCATAGCCCGGCGCGTTCTCAACAACGAATTTACCCTTAAGGAGCACGGAGCGATGGATGTTTCCAAGCAAGAGTCGGCCTTTGCGCTTTCGGTGATTCGTGAGGCGTCGGCGATTTGCCGCCGGGTGCAGGCTCGCATGGCAGTGCGGGGCATGGCCAAAAACGATCTCTCGCCGGTGACTGTTGCGGATTTCTGTGTTCAGGCATATGTGGGGCGCGAGATTGACGAACGTTTTCCGGGCGCGGTCCTTGTCGCTGAGGAAAGGTCGGAAATGCTGCAGCGTCCCGACGGCGCGCAGATGCTGGAACTTGTGACGGATTTCCTGCGGCAATCCTTGAATGACGCCACGCCGGAAAAGACATGCGAATGGATTGACCACGGCGCGGCGGAACCCGGCAGCCGTTTCTGGACCCTGGACCCGGTGGACGGCACGAAAGGCTATCTGCGCGGCGGGCAGTATGCCGTCGCGCTGGCGCTGATCGAAAACGGCGCAGTCGTATTGGGCGCATTGGGGTGTCCAAATCTGGGCGAATATTGCACGCCGGAAAGCGATGGCGCGGGGGTTTTGGCGGTGGCCCGGCGTGGCGAAGGCGCCTGGCGGGCGCCGCTGAATGCCGATGCGCCGTTTCAGCCGCTGCGTGTGTCAGACTGTGCGAACCCTGCACAGGCGCGCACCCTGCGTTCCTATGAGTCCGGCCATACGAACACGGACCAAATCGAGGCAGTGTGCGCCAGGCTTGGGATCGCTGCGGAACCCGTGCTGATGGACAGCCAGGCGAAGTATGCCGTACTGGCGGCGGGCGGCGGCGAAATGCTCTTCCGCATGCTCTCCCCCAAAGCACCGGATTATAAAGAAAAAATCTGGGACCAGGCGGCGGGCGCCATCATCCTGGAAGAAGCGGGGGGGAAGATTACGGATTTATGGGGCAAGCCATTGGATTTCTCACGTGGCCGGACGCTGTCCGCCAATACCGGTGTCTTTGCTTCCAATGGACATCTGCACCGAGCAGGATTGGACGCCATTGCGGCAGTACTGTCCCAAAGGTAGCGCAAGCGTCCCGCCCGCAAACGTAGCGCGATCGTCAAGCCTGCGCCACGCAAGTCCGACATGTCCGACTCGTCCGACTCTGCCCCCCTTCTCCTCCTCAGCCCCCCCGTGATCGCAGGTCCATTCGAGGAACATACGGGTGGGGCGCCGCTGATACGACCGCGTTCACGCTGTGCGAATGGCGTTTCTGCCGGAATTCTTGGCCTGATACAGGGCGGCATCGGCTTTTCGGACAAGGGCCTCCGGGGTCAGTTCGCCCCGGCACTCGGCGATACCGATGCTCAACGTTGTTCCATGTCGTTCCACGTGGTCGTATTCGCTTTGCATCCGCTGCGCGACCAATACGCCGCCGTCCAGGGTGGTTTCGTGCAGAATAACGCTGAATTCGTCCCCGCCGTAACGAAATCCTTCATCCTGGATGGACTCGCGAATGCTCTTGCGGATGACTTGCCCCACCTCGGCCAGCAGCCGGTCGCCCACCTGATGCCCGTGCGTGTCGTTGCATTGTTTGAAGTTGTCCAAATCAATCATCAGCAGGCAGACCGGCTTGTTCGCTTTTTCAGCGCGGGCCAAGGCCCCTGCGATCCGGCTTTCAAATGCGCGCTTGTTGAAAAGACCGGTCAGGGAATCACGCTGGGCGGCATCGGCCAATTGCTGTTCCACCTGCCGTTTTTCAGTCACATCCTTAAAGGTGAGAAAAACGATGCGCCCGATATCGGCGTCAATGAAGGATGCGGTTATGTCCATCCGCATTTCCGGCGCGCCGGGTTGCGGCGCCAGCGCAATATCGGCAATGGTGCCGCCGCCGCGCCGCGAACAGACCAGCAGCCACTGTTCCATGCGGATTCTGTCCGACGCAGACAGCAGGTCCGCAAGCAACTTTCCCTGAAGCGCACCCGTTTCGACGCCCAACAGCGCATGGAATGAGCGGTTGGCATCGAGTATGACATGACGCTCCCCGTCAAGAAGGACCATGCCCTCTGCGCTGAGTTCAAACAGACTTCTATACTTGCTTTCCGCAAAGGCGCGTTCGCGCAGGATTTGACGTTCGCGGAGCAGACGAATCAACTTTGCTTCCAATTCCCCATGAGGAAAGGGTTTGCGAATAAAATCGTCCGCGCCAGCATTCACCACATCCACATAGGGAAAATCTTCAGGATAGCCTGTGATGACAATAATGCCCGTCTCCGGGAAATGCGCCCGCACATACTGGATGAGTTCCAGGCCATGCATGCCCGGCATGCGCATGTCCGTTACCAATACGTCAATCGGCGTCTCTTCGAGTTGCCTTACCGCTTCATCGCCGGTTTGCACCGTGTACACTGTACAGCCTATCCGCGCATGCACCACCTGCTCCGCCAGAAGCGTAATGCTCTCCTGGTCATCCGCGACAAGCACCGCGGCCTGCCTGTAATCGTCCTGACCGGCGCGTGTGGAATCCCTCTGCACTTGAGACACCTCTAGCATCTCCCATTCACTGGAACCAACAACCTCTCCTCACATGGTACATTATACGAAATTCACGACTCCTTGTTCAAATTTTGCGCCATCAGGCATTGACGAAATGGGGATTCTTCACGGTCGTACCATCAAAAACCTCCGATATTTCC
>CAZLII010000140.1:0-9075 GCA_964559065.1 uncultured Nitrospirales bacterium
ACCATGGATTGGGCGGAGGGATTGCGCGAGACCTGGACGCCCGGACCTGACGGGGCGGACGCCGCATTGCGGTTGTTCCTGGAAGACACAGTCGCGGATTATCCCGAAAAGCGTGACACTCCCGGCGAACGCGGTACTTCACGCCTCTCGCCGCATCTCCATTTCGGTGAAATCAGTCCGCGCACGGTCCTGACTATCATTCAACAACATGCGGCGCTGGACAGCGCGCCCGGCGCGCTGCGCGGCGCGGAAGCCGTGCTGCGCCAACTCTATTGGCGCGAATTCGCATACTATCTCCTGCACCATTTTCCGCACACGCCGGAACAGCCGCTCCGCCCCGATTTCGCCCGGTTTCCCTGGCGGAATGATCCGAGCGCGTTGCGCGCCTGGCAGCGCGGCCAGACCGGCTATCCGCTGGTGGATGCGGGCATGCGCGAACTCTGGCGCACCGGCTGGATGCACAACCGGGTCCGCATGGCCGCCGCCTCGTTCCTGGTGAAGCACCTGCTCATTCCCTGGCAGGAGGGAGCGCGCTGGTTCTGGGACACGCTGGTGGACGCCGACCTCGCCAACAACACCTTCGGCTGGCAGTGGACGGCGGGATGCGGGGCCGACGCCACGCCCTATTTCCGCATTTTCAACCCCGTCCTGCAGGGCAGGCGCTTCGACGCAGAAGGCGCATACGTCCGCAGGTGGTTGCCCAAACTGGCCGGTCTGCCGGACAGGCTTGTGCATGAACCCTGGAACGCGCCGCCCGAACAGCGCCCTGTCGCATATCCTCCGCCCATTGTGGAGCACGCCGCCGCGCGGGAACGCGCGCTCAGCGCCTACGCTTCGCTGCGCACGATGTAGCGTATGTGTCCCCGCCTGCCGAGGGCGGAGTGCGCAACTGAGGAAATGGAGCACTAAGTCCTGCCCGTCGGGCCGGAATGAGTGAGCGCCAACGGCGCGAAATCCCTCCATACAACTGAACACAATGAAGAAAACAATTGACCCGGCACGGGCCGCCGCCAAAGAGCGGTGGCTGTGCGGAGAATGACGGGTCCAATTCGTTTCTGATATACTCCAATCATTATCATCACGAAGGGGGAGAGAACCTCTTTCTGAATAAGCAAAACAGGGGTGCCGTATGTGCGCCGCCGGAACAAGGAGACGACATCATGGGTAGCAAAGAGAATCTGCAAGCGGCGTTCGCGGGCGAAAGTCAAGCCAACCGGAAATATCTCGCGTTTGCGAAGAAGGCGGAGCAGGATGGTTTTCCGCAGGTGGCGAAACTGTTCCGCGCCGCGGCGGAAGCGGAGACGGTGCATGCGCACGCGCACCTGCGCGCCATGGGCGGCATTAATGACACGGCGGCCAATCTTGAGGAAGCCATGGCGGGCGAGGGCCATGAGTTCCAGGAAATGTATCCGCCCTATGTGGAAGAGGCGGTGCAGGAAGGTGACAAAAAGGCGGAGATCAGTTTCAAGAACGCCATGGCCGTCGAGGAGACGCATCACAATCTCTATGCCGATGCGTTGGACGCCGTCAAGACGGGGAAAGACCTGCCTGCCGCGCCGATCTACGTTTGCGCCATTTGCGGCCACACCATCGTCGGCGATGAACTGCCGGACCGCTGCCCCGTGTGCAATGCGCCGCGCGAACGCTTCATGGAAATCAAATAGCCCCGCACCTGACGCTGCATGATTCATCGCGTGTTCCGCGCAACGGGGAGATTGCATCAATGCCCGGGAAAAAAGTCAAAGCATGGCGCTGCATGGTCTGCGATTATGTTCATGAAGGCCCGGAACCGCCCGATGAATGCCCGGTCTGCGGGGCCGACGCCACCCAGTTCGAGCCTATTGAGGCGGCGGAGGAAGCGGACGGCAACCGCGCCGTAACGCCCGTTACGGAGTGGGTCTGCGTTGTGTGCGGTTATGTCCACAGCGGAGACCAGCCCCCGCCGGAATGCCCGCAATGCGGCGCAGGCCCCGATGATTTCGAGGCGCAGAAGCCTGCCAAGGCGGCAGCCCCCGGCGCGGAGGCCGGCGGTCTGCGGGCGGATTATCTGGCCGCGTGGCGGCGTGACACAGATGACGTAGAACCGCGCTTCGCCCGCATCCAGCAGTTGGCGCTGACAGGACAGAGCGAAGTGACGGCCATGCGCACCAAATGCCCAGTGCCCGGCTGGGACGACATCCTCTTCAAGGGCGCGCAGTTATACCGACTCCCCCTGAATGAAGACGAGCCGGTGGCCATGCGCACGGTGATCGGTCCTTCGGCGGAACGCCCCGTGACGCTGGAGATTCCCTTCTACGTTTCGCATATGTCCTTTGGCGCGTTGTCGCGCGAGGCGAAAATGGCGCTGGCGCGCGGTTCGCGGCGCATGGGCACGGCGATTTGTTCGGGCGAAGGCGGACTGCTCCCGGAGGAACGCGCAGAAGCGGGTATCTACATCTACGAAATCGGCACGGCGGACTTTTCGTACCGCGAGGATGCGGTGCGACAGGCCGACGCCGTCGAGATAAAGATCGGCCAGGCTGCCAAGCCCGGTCTCGGCGGCCACCTGCCCAAAGCGAAGATCACGGAAGAGATCGCGGCAATACGCGGCATTCCCCTCGGCCAGGACAGCATCTCGCCGGGCCGCCCTTTCCATCTGAGTCGTCCGGAAGACCTCGTCAACACCGTGGCCCAACTGCGCGAATGGGCGGAAGGCCGGCCCGTGGGCGTCAAGATCACCGCAGGACATGTCGAGGAAGACCTGGCCATCGTAATAGCGGCCAAACCCGACTTCATCACCATTGATTGCCGGGGCGGCGGCACCGGCGCAGGGCCGGTCTTCGTCAAGGACAACACCTGTCTCCCGCCGGTGTACGCCCTGCACCGCGCCCGGCAATTCCTGGACAAAGCCGGCTGCCCCGCCACCCTCTGCATCACCGGGGGATTCCGCGACAGCGCGGACATCGCCAAGGCCCTGGCCATGGGGGCGGATGCCGTTGCGCTCGCCACATCCTCGCTGATCGCGATCGGCTGTCAGCAATATCGCGTCTGCCACACAGGGAAATGCCCGGTCGGCATCACCACGCAGGACCCCGCATTGCGTGCCAGATTTGACGTGGGCCAGTCCACGCAACGGCTGGTCAATTGCTTCGGGGCCATGCGCCACGAATTGGAGACGTTTGCGCGGATCAACGGGCGCTGCGACATTCACGCGCTCGACCGCAGCGACCTGGTCACCATCAGCGACGACATCGCGCGCTACGCCGACATCGAACACGCCTGACCTGCACCAGCGCCGTGTAGACCCAGGAAGCATGGTGGGTTTCATGGCGCTTTTGCGCCATTGCACCCACCCCATTGACCAAAAGGGTGATCAGCGTTCGCCGTCCAATTCAACAAGCCAGATGTTGCGGAATTTCACGAAGTTGTTGTGCCCCTGCAGTTTGATGGGGCCGGGTTCGCGGGGCGGCGGTTCGAGCCGTTCTCTTTCCTTCCACGCGGTAATCTGCGGCATCTCCTGGTCGTTGTGGATGAGTACGCCGTTGTGATAAACGGTCATGCGCGGATAGGCGAGGAGATTGCCGGCCTCGTCGAAGCGCGGCGCGCGGTATTCGATGTCATAGGTCTGCCAGAGCAGCGGCGGCAGGCAGGCGTTCACCATGGGGGCGGCGACCTTGTAGAGCGCGCCGCATTCGTCATAATAGCCTTCCAGCCCGAAACTGTCGAGAATCTGCACCTCGTACTTGTCCTGAAGAAAAACCCCGCTGTTGCCGCGCTGTTGCCCGCGGGCGAAGGGCATGCAGGGCAGCATGAATTCCACATGCAGTTTCACATCCCTGAAGCGTCCCTTCGACACCAGGTATTTGCCCGTGGGCGTGACCAGCGCCACGCCGTCCTCCAGGATTTCCCAACCTTCCGCGCCCTCCCACTGGTCGAAATTCGACCCGTCGAACAGCACCAATGCGCCTTCCGGCGGCGGCGCGCCGGTCGTGGGGATTTCATGTACATAGCGGCGCATCTCGAAGGTCTTCTTGCCTTGGCTTCCGGTGAACAGGTCCCCCTGAATCTTCCCGCGAATACCAGCCTGGCTGAAGGTAATCGTATCGCCTTTGGGTTCAGCCTCGAATTGCACCAGCGGGGGGCAGCGCATGAATAATTTCGACACGATCCGGATTTCATAGCGGTTCCGGCTGCGCGCAATCACCTGCGCCGCAATGTCCGGGTTAACATCCTCATCCGCCGACCAGCGCCCCTTCCAGTTGCCCATGAAGGGGTCCTCCGTTTCGGGGAAGAACTCGGCGGCATCGCGCGCCTGCGCCATGCACGAAAGCGAAAACAGCAGCATCGCAACGATCAGGAAACATCGCAGGAAAGACACTATCGTTGACATGTTCGGACCCTCTCACGGTTAATTGACATCCAGGTGCCATTATGCCCCCCCAATGCCTCGCGTTTCCATCCGCGCCGCTTGCCGACCATGCGTCCAGGCAAGCCTGGACGCGTGAAAGCGGTGGCAAGTCACCGCAGTCCAAAAAGGACCGTATCTCTGTAACACTTTGGCGGAATTCAGTCCCGGACGACGGCGTGGAAGACGGCAGTAGCGGTATTTTTCCGGGCGTCGCGTATTTCCAAGGTGATGGGGTAGCGGCCCGGAGCGGTGTAGGCAAAGGCTGTGCGCGCCTCTTTGGACCGTGTTCCATTGCCGAAATCCCACTGCACCCGTTTCACGGTGAAGGACGGGTCATAGGGAACGGCAAAGCCCGCGGGAAGAGAATCGGAGAGGGTGACGGGGAGGCGTCCGGCAGGGGCCTGGATAATTTCCATCACGTCGAAAGTGCGGGTTTCGCCGGTCTGGAAATGCAGGTCGCCCGTACTTTCCAAGATGCGCACCGGCCCCTCGCCCATCAGCACATCGGCCATGGCGCGGAGCGTTTCGCCGGTCGTGGCGGCGTCACAGTAGGCCAGCAGCATCACATCGGCGTCGGCGAAATGCACCGCGTTCCGCGGATGTCCCAGGAGCACCACCACGACGGTCGCGCCTTTGCCCTTCAGTTCGCGCACCAGTTTGATCTGCCCGTGGACGCGGGGGGCGTCGGTGAAGACGCAGACGGCGGTGCGCACGGGACCAGCGCGGCGGGTGACGCGCTGCACCTCAAAATCCTCGATATCGCCCACATGTTTTGCCGTGAGGATGGTGTGTTTTCCGACCCTTTTCCGGACGTATTTGACCAGCGCCTCGTACAAATCCTCAACCCCTGCCGTGCCCGTGACCAGGATCGGCGTGGAACTGTCCTTGCGCAGCGGGAGCGCCTGGCCACGGTTTTGAATCAGGGTGATGGACCGGCGCTCGACCAGTTGCGCCGCCTGCACGATTTCCTTCCGGTTGCCCAGGCCCATCAGTTTCCGCTCTTTGGGGATGAGCCGATCACCCCGCACATATTCCACCTTCGCCGCCAGCACCCGCGCCGCCGCCGCGTTTACTGCTGCCTCGCTGATGCGTCCGGCCTCCACCATCTGCACCAATCGGTCCACCACGCGCATGATGCGTTCGCTGCCGCCGCGCCAGTACAGCATGTCCGCGCCGTTTTCCAGCGCCAGGGCCGCCGCCTCCGCCGTATCGTATGCGGTGATCATTTCATCGGCATCGAGCGGCCCCGCCACGATCACGCCTTCATAGCGGAGTTCTCCGCGCAGCAAATCCCGCATCACGGCCTGCGACAGGCTCGCGGGCCGGTTGCGCGGGTCCAGCATCGGGATCAGGGTGTTGCCGACGTGCAGGAACGGGGGGTTGTGCGTGAGCAATCGCAGATAAGGCAGCAAATCTTCATCCCGCATGAGCGGGGCAGGCGTCAGGAGCACCGCCGCCGATTTCGGCAGGCGGTTCAATCCGCCTCCGGGGAAGCCCATCGGCATGAGCGCGACGCCGCCCTCCAGAAACGCCTGATAGATGGTTTCCCCGGCATCGGCGACAAAGGTCGGATTGCTCCCGAGCGTGTCCAGGGTGGGCGGCGCGCCTTCCAGCGTCGGGGCCAATTCCAACGAAGGCCCCAAGTGCAGGTTGAAACCCATTTCGCGCACATGCGCCGCAAGCAGCCGCGCCCAAGCGCCGGTCGCCGCCGGATCATTTGCCGCCGCCACCGCCAGCAGTGTCGGCAGTTGGATGAAGGTGCTCCGGGCCAGGCGCTCGCGCCGCGCCAGTTCATACATGTCGCAGCCGATGAGCATCGGGATGCCCGACTCCGCTTCAATCGTCCTGAGGCTGCGGGCATACACCGCCGCCATGTCGGGAGTCAGCATCTGCCGGACCACCGCGCCGCCGGGCGTGTAGGTGCGCAGCAGCGTCAAGTCCGGCCCCTGCGGGCCGCGTTCGCCCTGCAACGTCACCAACATCAACTGCGAAACCCGGCCCTTGAGGTCCAGGGATTGCAGCATCGTCTCGGCCGGTTCGGCGTCGAGTTCCGGGGGCGCCGTCTGCGATGCCGTCCGCCGGTCCGGCTGCACCGCCGCGTCATCGCCAAACGCCGACGCCTGCGCCCACGCCGCTTCCCAGGCGCCCAGCGCCAATACCACCCCCCCGATGAGACACAACATACGTCGCATATGAAGATTCCTGCGCATCATTGTCGGCATTCTATACACAGCGTCATATATTTTTGCGCATATTGCGAGCGAATTTTCCAGCAAACAATATCATTGCAAAAGGAGTCATGCGCTGTTCCTAATGACGCTGTGTATGGCAGAACACCCCCGGCTAAAGTACTTCCACTGTGATGTAGGCGTTGGTGTAGATACAGATTTCCGCCGTAGTGGCCAAGGCCTCGCGCACAATGCCTTCGGCGTCAAGATTCGAATGCTTCATGAGTGAGCGCGCAGCCGCCAGCGCATAGCCCCCGCCCGACCCGATGGCAAGGATGCCGTCGTCCGGTTCGATGATTTCGCCGCTGCCGGAAATCAGCAGCGACCGCTCGCGGTCACACACGGCGAGCAGCGCATTGAGTTGGCGGAGGTATTTGTCCGTGCGCCAGATTTTTCCGAGTTCCACCGCAGCGCGCAGCAGGTTCGTGTTGTATTCTTTGAGTTTGCCCTCGAATCGCTCGAACAGCGCCAGCGCATCCGCCACTGCGCCCGCGAAACCCGCCAGCACCGCGCCCTCCGCCAATCGCCGCAACTTGGTGGCACGCATCTTCATGACCGTGTCGCCGATGGTGACCTGGCCGTCGCCGCCCATGGCCACGCGCCCATCCTTGCGCACCGCTAGAATCGTTGTGCCGTGATACTGTTCCATGTCTTGGTCTCCGCGGCGGGGCGCCCCCGCCGCACACCAGCATAGCGCCGCCGCGCACAGAATTCCATCTGCGGCGTGGGAGTAAGGTGACAGGCAGCGTCCGGCTACAAGGACAGTAAGGACAGCAAAGACGGCAAGGACAGCAAGGACAGCAAGGACAAAGTGCAGGGGGCAGAGGTGGCATGCTCGGCGGGTTGGCCCAAAAAACCGGCGGAAATATGGACCGCGCACGATAATTATTGTCCTGTTGCCCTTGACTTCCTTTGTGTCCTTTGTATCTTTTGTGTCCTTTGTTCCCATCGCGTCTTTTGTGTCCTTTGTGTCCTTTTCTTGGCAACTTCTGCGTTGCGCTTGCGGTGCGACGCAAAGAGGACTATAATGTAAGAGGCATCAATAAAGCCGCATGGCGGCGCGGAACCAGTTCCGAAAATGCCGGAAGATAGATGTCGGGACCGCGCGGGCGCATATGTCCCGCGAAAGGTTGTGGAGGTGGACTATGTGGACTCCAGGTATTGGCGAGTTGCTCATTATCATGGTGATTGTGCTGGTGCTCTTTGGCGGCGGCAAACTGGCGGGCATCGGCAAATCGCTGGGCACGGCGATTTCCGAGTTCAAGGACGCGGTGAAAGAGGACAAGGACAAGAAGCCCGCGACGGAGAACAGCGAAAAGACGGATTAGCCGCTTTTCCGTTCACTCCTCCTCATATTCTCTGAGTTTGCGATAGAGGGTGCGGAGACCGATGCCGAGGGTCTTCGCACATTTTTCTTTGTTGTAGCCGCAGCGCCGCATGGTTTCTTCTATGGCGATGCGTTCGACTTGTTTGATGGAAGCGCTGGCGGGGATGCGGATTTCGGCTTTTTCAGGCGCGGCGGCGCGGCGGATGTGCTCGGGGATGTCCTGCACGCCGATCACGGTGCGGCGGCCCAGGGGGATCACGATGCCCTCGATGACATTTTCCAGGTCACGGCACTTGCCGGGCCAGTCATAGCGCTGGAGCAGGTTGACCGCCTCGCGGTCCATGCCGTCCACGCGGCGCTTGGCAAAAGCGGCTGCCCGCTGCATCACCTGGTCAATCAACAGGGGAATGTCTTCGCGGCGGGTGCGCAAGGCGGGGGCTTCGATGATCACTTTGCTGATCATCTCCCAGAAGCGCGGGTCGAAGCCGCCGCGCGCGGCGGCGTCCACGCGGCGGTCCGTGGCCGCGATCACGCGCACATCCACAGCGAGGCGCTTGCCGTCGCCGCCGCGCACAACACGCCCGCGCACCAGCAATTCCACCAGTTTCTCTTGCAGCGGCAACGGCAGTTCGGTGATGCCGTCGAGATAGAGCGTGCCCCGGTCCGCCAGTGCAGCGCGACCCGCCTGTGGGCGGTCGCCGGGATGCGCCGCATCCGGCCCCCAACCGAACAACTCGCGGTCGAGCATGGCCTCCGACACGCCGGCGCATTGGAGTTTGACGAACGGGTCGTCGCGACGGGGGCTGTTGTTGTGCAGGGCCTGCGCGATGCGTTCCTTGCCTGAACCCGGCTCCCCAACGATGAGCACGGGGTCCGGGCGCGGACCGAACTGTCGCACCGCGTTATAGACCTGGATCATCTGCCGCGACTGCCCCGCAAGGCTGCCCAGCCCGAAGCGTTCGTCCAGCCGGCGCTGCAACGAGATATGTTCCAGCGCAAGGCGCTGATGCTCCAACCCGCGCCGGATCACCGCGTCCAGCCGTTCCAGATTGACGGGCCGCACCTCGAAATCGTACGCGCCCTGCCGCATTGCCTCGACGGCCAGCGGCGCGCCGCGCTCGTCGGTGATGAAG
>CAZLII010000141.1:0-9043 GCA_964559065.1 uncultured Nitrospirales bacterium
CCCGCACGCTAAAGCGTGGACTCCAAACAAATACCTTCCAGGCGAAACGCCTGCGCTGCCGTTCTGGAGTACAGGCTTCAGCCTGTCAGGGGCAACGAAAGCCCCGCACGCTAAAGCGTGGACTCCAAACAAATACCTTCCAGGCGAAACGCCTGCGTTACAAAATCTCCGCCACTTCGCGCCCACGCATGGACGCCAGTTCCTCCACTGTCTTCAATTGACGCAAGCCGTTCAGGGTTGCCCAGACCACGTTCGTGGCGCTGTTGGACCCGAGCGACTTGGTCAGGATGTTCTTATAGCCGGCGGCATCCATCACCGCGCGAACGGGGCCGCCCGCCACGATGCCCGTGCCCAGCGACGCGGGTTTGAGCAGCACCTTGGCCGCGTCCGCGCGCCCGAGCGCCTCATGTGGAATCGTCGTGTTCACGATGGGCACCTCTATCATGTCGCGCCTGGCCCGTTCAATCGCCTTGCGGATGGCGTCGGGCACCTCGGTCGCCTTGCCCATGGCCGCGCCCACGCGGCCGTTGCCGTCGCCCACCACCACGATGGCGCTGAAACTGAAGCGGCGGCCGCCCTTGACGACCTTCGCCACGCGGTAAATCTTCACCACGTGTTCGATCAATTCGGATTCCTGCTCGTCGCGGGGACGGCGTTCCGCCCGCGATTCTCGCTTGCTGCCACGCACTGTAGTCAAGGTTCTCTCCCTAAAATTGCAGACCAGCCTCGCGCGCCGCATCGGCCAGGGCTTTCACCCGACCGTGATACAGGCAGCCGCCCCGGTCGAAACACACGCGCTCGATGGATTTTTCTCTTGCCTTTTCGCCCAATGCCTTGCCCACCACCTTCGCCGCGCCGATGTCGCCGCCGCTGATTTTCAGCGCCACCGACGACGCGGCCACCAGGATGCTGCCGGTGGCGTCGTCAATGATCTGGGCGTAAATATGTTTGAGGGTGCGGTGCACCCGCAGCCGGGGTCGATCAGGTTTGCCCACGACATGCTTGCGCACGCGGCGCTTGCGTCGTTCTAGCAGGACCGTTTTTTTGTTCGTGTTGCCCATGAATTTCCTTTCCCGCCGGGCGAACGCTTATTTCGCGCCCGCCTTGCTCACCTTCCGGCGTATCCGCTCCGTCGCATAGCGCAACCCCTTGCCCTTGTACGGTTCGGGCGGCCGCTTCCGGCGGATATCCGCCGCCACCTGGCCCACCAGTTGATTGTCAATCCCGCAGACCCGGATGGTCTGGGGGGTGTCCACAAAAAATTCAATGCCTTCCGGCGGCTCCACGGAAACCGGGTGACTGTGCCCGACCGACAGGTTGAGGTTCTTTCCCTGCTTTGAGGCGCGGTAGCCGACGCCTTCGATTTGAAGCGTCTTCTCGAAACCCTGCGTGACGCCGGTCACCATGTTCTGAATAAGCGCCCGGGTCAGGCCGTGGAGCGCGCGATGCTCCGGCTCATCCGACGACCGCGTCACGGTAATCGTATCAGCGGCGACTTCAATACCGATTTGCGGCGAAAAACTGCGCTCCAGCGCGCCTTTCGGGCCGGTCACCTTCAGGCGCGCGCCGTTCAAATCGCACGTCACGCCGGCGGGAACCGAAACCGGCAATTTACCAATTCGAGACACTGTATCTTTCCTTTCAGCCATGCCCTGCGGGCAGCCGCCCGCCAGTCACCACACTTCGCACAATACCTCGCCGCCCACGTTCTCGCTGCGCGCGCGCTTGCCGGTCATGACGCCCTTGGAGGTGCTGAGAATGGCGATGCCCAGTCCGCTGCGCACCGGCTTGATGGTGTCCGCGCCCACATAGACCCGCAGGCTCGGACGGCTCACCCGGCGTATGCCCTGCAGGACGGGGCTGCGGTCCGGCAGATATTTCAATGAGACGCGGAGCATGCCCGGCGGCGGTTCGGGCGTGACATCGTAGCCCTGGATAAAGCCTTCCGCTTTAAGCACCCGGCATATCTCAATCTTCAAATTCGAGGCCGGCACATCCACCGTCGGATGGCCCGCCCGGATAGCATTGCGCACGCGCGTGAGAAAGTCGGCGATGGGATCAGTCAACGACATGGATTTCAAGTCCTTTCCTTACCAGCTGGATTTCGTCACGCCGGGCAGTTTGCCTTCCAGCGCCAGGGTCCGGAAGCAGATGCGGCATATCTGGAACTTGCGCATATAGGCGCGGGGGCGCCCGCAGCAGCGGCAGCGTTTGTAGGCCCGCACCTTGAACTTCGGCGGCCGGTTGGCCTTTAATATCAGCGATTTCTTAGCCACTATCCTCTCCTTACGGCCGTTAATTGGCGAATGGCATGCCCAACTTGCGCAACAGGGCGCGGCTTTCTTCGGGGGCGTTGACGTTCTTGAACACGAAAGTCACATTCATCCCGCGCACACGGGTCACCTTGTCTATGTTGATTTCCGGGAAAATCGTCTGCTCCCGCAACCCCACCGTGTAATTGCCCGACGGATCGAAACTCTTGGGCGAGAGGCCGCGAAAGTCGCGGATACGCGGAATGGCCACGTTGAGGAGGCGGTCCACAAATTCGTACATCCGCTCGCCGCGCAACGTCACCATGCAGGCGATGCGGGCGCCCGCCCGCAGTTTGAAATTCGAGATGGACTTGCGGGCCTTGCGCACGCAGGGTTTCTGCCCCGTGATTTGGCCCAATTCCGCCATGGCGATCTCGAGCAGGCGCGGATCGCCGATGGCGTCGCCCACGCCCATGTTGACCACCACCTTCTCCAGTTTCGGCACCTGCATCAGGTTCTGGTAGCCGAACTCCGCCATCAATTCCGGAACAATGGCGCTCTTGTATCGTTCTTTGAGTCTCGCCGGCACGCTATGCCACTCCCATGGCGACGCCACGCGTCGCGGTTTAGTCCACGCTTTCGCCGTTAATCGCCCACACGCGCACGCGCCGCCCGTCCTCCAGGCGCTTCATGAGGATTTTCGAGGGCGCGTTCGCCGCGTTGCACCACGGCATCACATTGGAGATATGGATCGGCGCCTCCCGCTGCACGATGCCGCCCGACTGGTTGCGGGTCGAAGGGCGGGTGTGGCGCTTGATGATGTTGACGCCTTCCACGAGGATGCGCTGCTTTTTCGGGAACACTTCCAGCACCCGGCCGCGCGCGCCCTTGTACTTGCCTCGGATGACGACAACGGTGTCTTTTTTGCAAATATGCATGGCCGATTCCTCTATACCACTTCCGGCGCAAGCGAAATGATGCGCATGAAGCCCTTCTCGCGCAGTTCGCGGGGCACCGGGCCGAAGATGCGCGTCCCGCGCGGCTCCATCTGGTTGTTAATCAATACCGCCGCGTTGCTGTCGAAGCGGATCGTCGTGCCGTCAGGCCGCTGCGTATCGTGCCGCACGCGGACCACCACCGCCTTCACCACCTCGCCCTTTTTCACGTTGGAATTGGGCAGGGCGTCCTTGACGCTCGCGGTGATGATGTCGCCCAGGCCGGCATAGCGGCGCTTGGAACCGCCCATCACTTGGATGACGCGGAGTTGGCGCGCGCCGGAGTTGTCGGCGACGTTGAGTCTCGAATAAATCTGGATCATGGCGTCAATCCCTTTTCGCCCTACTCGGCGCGTTTCACGATTTCGACCAGGCGCCAGCGCTTGGTCTTGCTCAGGGGCCGCGTCTCGCGGATGCGCACCAGGTCGCCCGCCTGGCAGGCGTTTTCCGCGTCATGCGCCTTAAATTTCTTCGTGCGTTTCTGGCCCTTCCGATAGAGATAGTGCTGCTTCATCGTTTCCACGGCCACGGTAATCGTCTTGTCCATGGCGGCGCTGACCACCACGCCCACCCGCTCCTTGCGGGGGCCGCGAACCTTGAGGGCCGGTTTTGCCTGTTCACCCATGCTCATATATTCCTTTTGACTTTCTCAGCGGCGATTTCGCGTTCCCTGAGGATGGTCTTGATGCGCGCAATGTCCCGGCGCGCATTGCGCGCGGCGCGGTTGTTCTCCACCACGCCGGTGGCGAGTTGCACGCGGAAGGCGAAGAGGTCGTCCTGCCGCTTCTTTTGAAGTTGCAGCAATTCCTCGCCGGTCATCTCTCTCAATTCTTGTGCCTTCACTATCCGTCTCCTGTCACACTTCCGGTGGCGCCGACTAGGCGCGTTTGACGAACCTCGTCCTGATCGGCAGTTTATAGCCCGCCAGATCAATCGCCTCGCGGGCGAGGCTCTCCGGAACGCCCTCCACCTCGAACATGATGCGGCCCGGTTTCACCACGGCCACCCACTCCTCCGGGGCGCCCTTGCCCTTGCCCATGCGGACTTCCGCGGGCTTCTTCGTGATCGGCTTGTCCGGAAACACGCGAATAAACACCTTGCCGCCGCGCCGCAGATGGCGCGTGATGGCGATACGCGCCGCTTCGATCTGGTGCGCCGTCACCCAGCCGTCCTGCATCGCCTTCAGCCCGTACTCGCCGAAATTCACGCTCGTGCCGCCCTTCGAGGCGCCCGTGCGCCGTCCGCGCTGCTGCTTGCGGTATTTCACCCGTTTTGGCATCAACATAATGCAATTTCTCCCTAGCGTCCGGACCGGCCGGCGCGTTCACGTTCCGGGCGCTCCGCCGCATCGGCGCGGCCGCCCTCGCCCCGTTCCGAGCGCCGCCCGTGTGCGGGGCGTTCGCCGCCCACCGCGGTCACGCGCTCGCCGGGCAGCACGTCGCCGTGGTAAATCCAGCATTTCACGCCGATGCACCCGTAGGTGGTATGGCTGGTGGCGATGCCGTAATCCACGTTGGCGCGCAGGGTGTGCAGGGGCACGCTGCCCTCGCGGGCCTGTTCGGACCTGGCGATTTCCGCGCCGTTCAGCCGCCCCGCCACGCGGATGCGGATGCCCTTGGCGCCCAGGCGCATGGTGTTCTGGACCGCCTTCTTCATGGCCCGGCGGAATGAGATGCGGCGCTGCAACTGCTGCGCGATGCTCTCGGCGACGAGCGTGGCGCTCAATTCGGGGCTGAGCACTTCATGGATGTTGATCATCAGTTCGCGGCCCGTGAGTTGCTCCAATTCATAGCGGAGTTTGTCCACCTCCGCGCCGCGCTGGCCGATGACGAGGCCCGGGCGCGCCGTGTGGATGTGGACCTTGGTCTTGCGGCCCGCGCGCTCGATGTCCACCTTGGCGATGCCGGTGTTGTACAGGCGTTTCTTCACATAGGAGCGGAGTTTCCGGTCCTTCTTCCGCCGTTCCGCATAGTCCTTGCCCGCGTACCAGATGGACGACCAGTTCTCGATCACGCCGAGCCGGAAGCCGAATGGATGTACCTTCTGTCCCACGTTCTTCTCCTTATGCGTCCTCGTCGCGGCCGTCGGTAATGACCAGTGCGATGTGGCAACTCCGCTTGCGGATGCGCGTGGCGCGCCCGCGCGGTGCGCCAATGTAGCCGCGCAGGGTGCGTCCTTCATTCACCTGAATGCTGCGCACCACCATGTCGTCGGTGTTGATGCGCGCGCGGCGTTCCGCCGCCGCGTTTTCCGCGTTCGCCACGGCGGAATCCAGCAGTTTGCGCAGGGGCAGGGCGGAGCCTTTCACGACGAACTGCAGAATGTCGCGCGCATCCGCCACTTTCTTGCCGCGGATCATGTCCGCCACCAGGCGCGCTTTGCGCGGCGCGATTGACAGGTTTCTCACTTTCGCTGCTGCGGTTGCCATGCCTGTTTCTCCTACGACTTCTTCCCGCCGGGGTGGCCGCGGAAGGTGCGCGTCGGCGCGAATTCGCCCAATTTGTGGCCCACCATGTTTTCCGTAATGAATACGGGCACAAAGTTCTTTCCGTTATGCACGGCGATGGTCAGCCCCACCATGTCGGGAATGACGGTGGAGCGGCGCGACCAGGTCCGGATCACGCGCCGATCGCCGCTGCGCTGCTGCTTGTACACCTTGTCCAGCAGGTGCTCATCGGCGAAAAAGCCTTTCTTAAGCGAACGAGCCACTCTCTAATCTCCTTTGCGAACGCGCTCCGCGCGCGCCCGGCCATTTTCCGGGATCGCGGGCGTCCCGCCCGCATCCCAAACAGGCGAAAGCCTGTACTCCAGAACTGCCATCCTTTATGCATTCCGTCGCCGGATGATGTACTTATTGGTGCGATGGTTCTTGTCGCGGGTCTTGTAGCCTTTGGTCGGCGTGCCCCAGGGGGAAACCGGGTGCCGTCCGCCCGACGTGCGGCCTTCGCCGCCGCCGTGCGGATGGTCCACCGGGTTCATCGCCACGCCGCGCACCTTGGGCCGGCGGCCAAGCCACCTGCGGCGGCCCGCCTTGCCCAAGTCAATGTTCATATGCTCTTCGTTGCCCACCGCGCCGATCGTCGCCCGGCATTCGCTGAACACGCGGCGCATTTCGCCGCTGGGCAGGCGCAGCACGACAAAGCGCCCTTCCTTGGCCAGCAACTGGCAGCCATCGCCCGCCGACCGCACCAGTTTGCCGCCCTTGCCCGGCGTCAATTCGACGTTGTGCACCACGGTGCCCAGGGGAATCCTGGCGAGCGGCAGGCAGTTGCCCACCTCAAATTCCGCGTTCGGCCCGCTGTGAATCACCTGGCCCACCTGTAAGCCCGCCGGCGCGAGGATGTAGCGCTTTTCTCCATCGGCGTAATTCACCAGGGCGATGCGCGCGCTGCGGTTCGGGTCATATTCGATCGCCGCGATTTTTCCAGGAATCCCGTCCTTGTTCCGACGGAAATCAATGATCCGGTACTTGCGCTTGTGGCCGCCGCCCCGCCGGCGCATGGTGATCACGCCCTGGCTGTTGCGGCCCGCCTTCTGTTTCCTGGGCGCCGTGAGCCGCTTTTCCGGCTTCTTCTTCGTCAGCACCGAAAAATCGGCCACGCTCATGCCGCGCCGCGAGGGCGTATAGGGCTTGTATCTTTTCAACGGCATTGCGATGCTCTCCCTATATCAGTTCGATCTTGTCGTCGGGCCGGAGGGTCACCACCGCTTTTTTCCAGTTGGGTCGGCGTCCCACGCGCCGCGTTCCGAGTTGGCGGCGCATTTTCCCGGCATAGTTCATCGTATTGACACTGAGCACCTTCACATTGGGGAATAGCCCTTCGATCGCATCGCGGATTTGAATCTTGTTCGCGCGCGGGTCCACGCTGAAGGTGTATTGATTGTCCTTGCGGGTCTGAATCTGCGACTCTTCGGTAATGATTGGGCTTTTAATGATGTAATGGGGGTCCAAACTCATGACAGTCGCTCCTCGAGGGTGGTCAGGGCTTCCTCCTGCACGATGATGCGCACGGCGCGCAGCACATCGAGCGCGTTGAGGTCCGCCGCCGTCCGCACCATCACCCGGGGCAGATTGCGCGCCGACAGCAGCACATTTTCATCGGGCTGTGCGGTAATCAGCAGGGTCTTGCGGCCTTCCGGAGCCACCTGCTCCATCATTTGGGCCAGGGGCTTCGTCTTGGGGGCGTCCACGCGGAAGCCGGTCAGGATGTTCAGGCGGTCCTGGCGGGCGCGGTCGCTGAGCACGCAGCACAGCGCCTGGCGCCGGAAGCGCACCGGGATGTCCTGCCGGTAACTGCGGGGGACCGGCCCGAAGACCGTGCCGCCGCCGCGCATCTGCGGCTCGCGGATGCTGCCCTGCCGGGCGCGGCCCGTGCCCTTTTGACGGAAGGGCTTCGTGCCGCCGCCGCGCACCTCGCGCCGCGTCTTGGTCTTGTGCGTGCCCTGGCGGCGGGCGTTCATCAACGCCACGGCCACGTCATGCACCAGCGCCTCGTTCGCGGGCGCGTCAAAGACGCGGTCGCTCACTTCGACCGTGCCGCAGTCGGCCCCGTTCATGTCTATCCGTTTCAAGGACGCCATGCTCACTCCGTTCCTTTCACGCTGTGCTTCACCACGACCAGCCCGCCCTTGGCGCCGGGCACGCAGCCGCGCACGACCAGCAGGTTCTTTTCGGGGTCCACTTCAATGACCTCGAGGTTCTGGGTGGTGGCGCCGGCATTGCCCATGCGGCCGGGCATGCGCTTGCCGCGAATCACCTTCGAGGGGTAGGCGCTCTGTCCGATGGATCCCGGCGCACGGTGGAAATTTGACCCGTGCCCGCCGGGACCGCCCCGGAATCCGTGCCGTTTCTGCACGCCGGCAAAGCCCTTGCCCTTGGACGTGCCGCACACGTCCACGCGGTCACCCGCCTTGAAAATGTCGCTGCGGATTTCGTCACCCGGCTTCAGCGGGCTGGCTGTTTCCACGCGGAATTCCCGCAGCACCCGCTTGGGGAGCACCCCCGCGCGCTGAAAATGGCCGCGCAGCGGCTTGGTGACCTTCGTCTCCTTGCGGTCCTCAAAGCCCACCTGCACCGCCTCGTAGCCGTCTTTGTCTTCGGTCTTGCGCTGGACCACCGTGCACGGCCCCGCCTGAAGCAGCGTCACTTCAATCCAGAGGCCGTCTTCGGTGAAAATCCGGGTCATGCCCAGTTTTCGACCCAACAGTGCATTCACCATGTTGCGGTTATCCTTACGATCTTGGCGTCCGGGCGCGCATCCGCGCCGCGTCGCGCCGCTCAGCGTCCGTTCCCGGACACGGGGGTCATTGCTTGATCTCCACATCCACGCCCGCCGGCAGCACCAGTTTCATCAACGCATCCACCGTTGCCGCGCTCGGATCGAGGATGTCAATCAGCCGTTTGTGCGTCCGACTCTCGAACTGCTCCCGCGATTTCTTGTCAATGTGCGGCCCGCGCAGCACCGTGTACTTGCTCACGGCCACCGGCAGCGGGATCGGCCCCTGCACGCCCGCGCCTGTGCGCTGCGCCGCCGACACTATCTCATGGGTGGACTGATCGAGCAGACGATGGTCGTATGCCCGAAGTTTGATGCGTATCTTGTGGCTCGCAGCCATCATCGCTCTCCAGTGATTTCCTCGTTTATCCGCGCCATTATTCGATAATTTTTGTGACGACGCCCGCGCCGACCGTGCGCCCGCCCTCG
Organism: uncultured Nitrospirales bacterium; assembly: GCA_964559065.1. GTDB lineage: Bacteria > Hydrogenedentota > Hydrogenedentia > Hydrogenedentales > CAILVY01 > CALEDJ01. The sequence continues at coordinate 8,953 of CAZLII010000141.1, forward strand.
CGCACCGCGAAGCGCAGTTCCTCGGCCATCGCTATCGGCGTTATCAGTTCCGCGTTGATCCGGATGTTGTCCCCAGGCATCACCATCTCCA
>CAZLII010000142.1:0-9037 GCA_964559065.1 uncultured Nitrospirales bacterium
GTTGTACGAGGAGGTGCTGGCGGCGCCGTTGATCATAAAACTGCCCGGCGGCGCCCACGCCGGCACGCGGCGAGAGGCGTTGGCCGAGTTGCTGGATATTGGTCCGACGCTGCTGGATGTGCTGGGGCTGCCGAAGGAAGAACGCTTTCAGGGGCGGTCCCTCAGGGACATCATCGAGACCGGGGCCGACCCCCAGCGCACCGGCTATGCCTCGCTGGTGAATCTCGCCTACAGCATCCGCGCGGCCCGGCGCGGGCCGATGAAATACATTCGCGACCTGGCGGGCGGCTGGGAACGCTGGTACGACCTGGAAAGCGATCCCGGCGAATATCATCCGCACAAATCGCCGCCGCCCAACGGCGAGTCGCTGCGCATACACACGGCGCGCGTCGCCATGCGCGGGGGCGCGGGCCTGCACCTGCTCATGACCTGCGGGGACGAGGCGCGGACGGTCGAGGGTTTCCTGCGCGGCGCGGCACTGGGCGATTTCGAATTGCAGTACTACGACTGGAAGGGCGAGGCGTGGCGCGAGGGCGATGCCGTGCATTTCCGGCTGCTGACGCAGCATCCCACGGACCGCGCGCGCGAACGGGATTTCTGGCATGCAGAACTGGCGGAGCAGGACCACGCGCGTCTCCGCATTGATGCGCCGCCGGACGCCGCGATTGAAGCGCGGATTCTGGTGGACGGCGCGCCCATCACCCCGGAATGGCTGCATCTCGGCGCGGACCGCGGCGATATTGACCCCGCGCAGCCCTTTCAGGCGCTTGACCTGATCGCTGACTCGGACAGCCATGACCCGGCCGGATTGCCCCGGCGCTTCGCCGTCTATCTGTGGTATGTCGCCGACCCGGACGCCATCGCGCCGGAGGAACTCGATCCGAAAATGCGCGGCGCGTTGGAGGCGCTGGGGTATTTGTGAGCGCGTCGGTGCGTGCGCGGGATGGAATCAACGAACGATGTTGAGCAGGGTGTCGAGCATGCGGTCGGCGACGGTGATTACCCGCGCCGACGCTTCATAGGCCCTCTGAAACATCAGCAGTGACGTCACCTCCTCGTCGAGGTTCACGCCGGAGACCTCCTGACGCCGCCGCGAAAGGTCATAGATAAACGCCTCCTCGACGGAGAGGGTGTTGCTGTTGGCCCGCGCGTCAATGCCGACCTGCACAATCGTGGATTCATAGTATTCGTTGATGCTTTGCCCGCTGAGCAGCGGCATCGAACGCAAGGCGGCCATCGCCAGGGCCGCGCTGTTGTCGCCGGTCTCCAGTGGGTTCGCGCTGAACCCCGAACTCAGCCATTCCGGGTGCGCACGCAGTTCCGGATTCAAGGCGATGCTGCCCGCGCTGTCGCCCAGAAAGAACGCATTCAATCCGAGCGCCATGACCGCGCTGGACGTATCATCGGAAAACATGAACGTGTAGCCGCTGTCCGGCGTGATGCTGAGCCGCCCATCCGCCGTCACCGTCGCGGAAAGATTCGTCATCCCGTTGATCGCCGCTTCAATATCCGCAAGGGTGGTCTGGCCCGCGTCGGGACCGCTGGCCACGATGGGAATCGTGAGGGATTCCACCAGCGCGCCGCTGCTGTCAAAAACATTGATCGAGAAATTGCCGTCCTCAACGGCGTAGGGCAACAGGGCCTGGTTGAGCGGAATGGTCGGGGAAAACGCCGCATACGCGCCGGTGATGGTGGTGTTGAATCCGGCCAGGCCGCGCCCGCGCGCTTGGATGTCGTTCAAAGACTGAATGAGCGCGCGGGCGATCTCGTCCATACGCGTTTCAAGATTTCGGATTTCCACATCGCGGATGTGCAGGGGGCCGTACAAGCGACCGCTCCGGATGTTGGCCGCTTCATTGTTGTCTTCAAAGCGCACCGCCAGTAGATCGGGCCGGCTCGGATCAATGGAGGGATCAACTTGGGTTATCAGCCGCCGCGCATTGCTGCCGGATACCAGTTCCTGGCCGCCCAGCAACACATCCACCTGCCCATCATCGCGCTCCCGGTAGGTAATGTTGACGATAGAAGAAAGTTCATCCAGAAGCACATCGCGGTCGTCCCGGAGGTCATTGGCGCTGCGCCCGCCCAGTTCCACGCTGCGAATGGCGTCGTTCAGCGCGGCGATGCGCTCCGCCAGCGAATTGACTTCCGGAACCAGATTGCGCACTTCCTCGTTGGCGTTGGTGCGCAATGCGGTCAGCCGCTGGGCCACCTCGTTGAGGCTGGCCGCCATGGCTTCCGCCTGTGACAACGTGGCCACGCGCACCGGCATGGATTCCACGTTGTTCGCGAAGTCGTTCAGCGAATCGAAAAACGCGCTCAGCCGCGAAGCGAACCCATGCTCGTTGGGTTCCTGAAAGATGTCCTCAATCCGGGCGAAATACTGCGCCTGCGTCTCCGCCCGACCCAGTGAGGCGCTTTGTCGGCGAAATACGGTATCCAGAAACGCCTCGCGAATGCGCTGCACCCCCGACACCATCGGACCCCGCCCCAGCGCGCCAAAGGGATAGTAAAGCGGTGTGTGTGTGGTCACGTTCACCCGTTGCCGCGAAAACCCCACGCGGTTGACGTTGGCAATGTTGTGGGCCGCGACGTCCAACTGCGTCTGCGCCACAAAAAGCCCCGCCTGGCCGATGCCCAATGCGCTGAATAACGTACCCAACCGATGCGTTCCTTCCTGCCGGTCCGCCCAACGGGCGGATTCTGTCCCTGTTTTCCTGCAACTGCTGTTCCAATTATCGGCGACTTGCCCAAATCCCTTTACCAACACCGGTTATGCATCCATCGCCGCAGTCCTTTCCCTGTGAAACGGAACAAGATTGCCGGGGACCTGGCAAAAGATGCTGCATACAGGGGGGCGAAGGCGAAAAGAAGCGGCTAAAGCCGGGCGCATGGAATGCCGATAGCATAAATGCCGCAGGCGCGGCGCGAATCCATCGCAGGCAACAATGACGGAGAAAGACAATGATTACGATCGCGGGCGTGGGAGGAATTCCGGAAGAAGGAATACCCCGGCACACGGCGCGCCGGGATCGTGAGTTTTCCATGCTTGAACCCAAAGATGCCGTTGAATTGAGCGAGACGGCGCGCGAGGTCGCCCAGACCTTGCAGGTCGCCGCAGAAACCGGCGCGGAGCAAATCCGGCAGGATCGGATTGAACAGGCCCGTCAGAGAATCGCCGAAGGCTCCTACCGGGTTCAGGAGATTGTGGCGCAGGTCGCGGCCCGCATCAGCCGCTTCAGCCCGTAAGCACCGCAACAATCCCCCATGGCGTGGCACGGGCATCCTGCCCGTGCTCAGTAAGCCTCATGGCCGGGACGGCCATGCCACACGCCCACATTGAATACAAACTTATTTGTGTTCGGTTCTACTCAGAACTGAAGTTCTGTCTCAAGGAAAACATAGTAGACGTGTTTGCTGCCGAGCGGATCAAAGGCTTCCAGTCCGTTGAGCGCGATGGGCGCGCCCATGGTAATGGAGTCACGCACCCATAACTTGGCGAAGCCGGCGCGGAACGCCAGGTCTTCGGTGTATCGGTATTCGCCGTACAGGCCCAATTCCCATGCGCCGGCGCCCCGGCGTTTTGTCGGCGTGCGGTCCGGCTGGAAGCACGCGCCGACCAGTTGCAGGTCTATGCTGTCATGCGGTGACAGGTCCAGCCCGGCACGGTAGATGTAGGCGTTGCTCAATTCCGTGTTTTCCAGAAACTCGCTGTACTCCCAGTTCGAGAACATGCGATTGAAGGCCAGGTCGGGCCGGCCCAGGAAATCCTTGCCCGTATTGATGAAGCAGGCAAAACCGAGGAAGGGACGCAGGGTGACCGGCGGCAACGCAAAAGTATAACCCAGCGTGATGTTCGCCCCGAAATTAGTGCTGTAATCTTCGTCGCCGCTCAACACATACTTGGCGCTGCCGAACTGAAACGCTGCTTCCGCGTCGAAATCAAAGCCGCCGAACGCGCCCGCGCCGCGCAGGCCGATGGTGTGGATATCGGCGCGCTTGAACTGGAGGCCATTGAACAAATAGCCGCCAATAACGGGTCCCGGAACCAGGCTGGTGCCGTCCTCGCGCAAGAAGAGCCAGTAGGCGTCCAACTCGACATTTTCAATCATGGTCAGCGTGGCATAGATGCCGTAGAGGTCCACGTCGCCGTCGCCGAAATCCTGAAAGGTTTCCGCCAGTTTGGCCCAGAAGGCATGCACCCGGAAATAGTCCTCCATCACATAGCCCAGTTTCACCGCATCGAAGGACAGGCCCGTGAAAACGGACGAGGCGTCGTTCACCCCCAGCAGCCATTGGCTGCCGAAGGCCAGTTCCTGACGCCCGACCTTCAGTTCCAGGCCCGTACCCCACATGTTCTTTGCCTCAAGATATCCCTGGTAGATTTCCACGTCATCCACGCTGGCCGCCCGCGCATCCAGACCGGTGAAATAATCCGACCTGAAATCCTCGCCCCAGTTGTCATAACTGTCGAGTTCGATGAACGCCGTCACGCTGTCCGTGAAATCCGCCTTCACATGCAATCGGGTCCGTTGCTCCACGAACGCGGTGTCCAGGGCTTCCCTCTTATTGCCGTCATACCAGTTGCCGCGAATCCGGATTGAACCGCCCACTTGCACGGACTGCAGTTCCGCGTGGGCGAGAATCCCCATGCCCGCCAACAATAACCCGCCCAAACACATCCGCATCCAGCCCATGGCATCAATCCTCCCGTTGTTGTGAGAAGCGCGAAAAACATTTCGCCAAAGAGGGCGTTTTTCGCTCCGAAGACAGAAATAACGAAAATCGGATCGTTACTTCGTCCACCCTACCTTTCCAACCAACAGGTAGATGCAATGATTGTGCCAAGAAAGATATTTTCGCCGGCGAAATCCTGATGTATTCCTTTGGAATGTATCTGAATTTGTGTAAATTATTGCAAATGAATATTTTATGTTATATGAATGTTCCCATGCAGAAATGCCGGAGGCCATGCCGGGCGCCTGTATTCTTGGCAATCCGGATGCCCAAAAAGAATCGGAAACCTACCATTACGTAGTTTTTAAGCGATGAAAATCACCGCGATGTCGTTTCCAACTATGGCACTTTGTAAGGGATTGCTTTGCTTCGCATTGTCCCGCACGCAATGACAGGGTTATGCATCGTGATTACTTTAGTCGGCCAAAACAATGCCAATTACTCAACTTCCGTTCTACGCGCGAGGGGGATAGAGTTCGCTTATCTACCGCCGTGCGAACCAGCGCGCGACATCCGCCGCCCAGTAGGTGATGATGATCTGTGCGCCGGCGCGGCGGATGGCGGTGAGGGATTCGAGCACGGCGCGCTTTTCGTCCATCCAGCCGCGCGCAGCGGCGGCCTTGATCATGGCGTATTCGCCGGAGACCTGGTATGCGGCGATGGGCGCGTCAAAGCGTTCCGCGGCGCGGTGGATGATATCGAGACAGGGCATGGCGGGCTTCACCATGACGATGTCCGCGCCTTCTTCGATGTCCAGCGCGATCTCGCGCATCGCTTCGCGCACATTGGCGGGGTCCATCTGGTAGCCCGAGCGGTCCCCCGCGCGCGGCGCGGAATCGGCCGCTTCGCGGAATGGCCCGTAAAACGCCGAGGCGCATTTTGCGCTGTAGGACATGATGGCCACATCCGCGAAGCCTGCATCGTCCAAGGCGCGACGGATGGCGCGCACGCGGCCGTCCATCATGTCCGACGGGGCGACGGCATCGGCCCCTGCGCGGGCGTGGGCGCAGGCCATGCGCGCCAGCAGCGGCAGGGTGGCGTCGTTATCCACGCGACAGGATTCACGCGCGTCCGGCGCAAGCACGCCGCAATGGCCGTGGTCGGTGTAGGCGCACAGGCAGACATCGGTGAACACATAGATGTCCGGAACGCGCCGCTTGACTGCTTCGATGGCCCGGCATACGGGACCATCTTCCGCCCAGGCGGAGGAGCCGGTCGGGTCCTTGTATTCCGGCACGCCGAACAGGAGCACTGCGGGTACGCCGGCGTCAAAGGCTTCCGCCGCCGCTTCCGCCGCCATATCCGGGGAGTAGTGGAATACGCCGGGCATGGCGTGAATCTCGCGCCGTTCTCCGCTTCCCGTATGCACAAACAACGGGAACACAAGATTATCCGGCGCGATGCGGTTTTCCCGCAGCATCCGCCGCGCGGCGGGATGCTGCCGCAAACGCCTCAAACGGGTTTCGGGATATGGCATTATGCAAGTCCTTCTTTCCGGGGGTTCCGGGCGAAATAATCACATACGGCGCGGAGAAGCCCCGGCATGCTATGTTCCGGGGCGGACAGCGCCACGGCGAGTCCGGCTGCGCGCAGCGCGCGCTCTGTCACCGGGCCGATGGCCGCCGCCGCGATGCGCGGCAGCGTGTTTCCCCGCCGCACCGATGGGACCGCCGCAATGAACCCATCCACTTCCGATGGGCTGGCGAAGAGCGCGAGGTCCACGCCGCCCTGTTCCAGGCGATCCAGCAGCGCATCGTCAAGCGGATCGCCCGGCAGCACGCGGTACGCGGCGATTTCCGTCACCTCCGCGCCGCAGGCGCGGAGGGCATCGCCCAGGGAGGAGGACGCCATCGCCGATCGCGGGAGCATGATGCGCTGTCCCGCCAGCGGGCCTTGACTCGCCAGGGCATCGGGCAGGGCTTCGGTCAGATAGCGGTCCGGCACGAGGTCTGGGAGCAGGCCGCGCGCTTCCAGCCGGGCGGCAGTGGCGGGGCCGACCGCCGCGATGCGGACACCGCCGAAAGCGCGCGCGTCGCCGCCGCCGCGCGCAATGCACGCCATCATGGCGTCCACACCATGCACGCTTGTGAACACGACCCAATCGGTCTGCGGCAACTGCGCCAAGGCGGCGGCGAGAGCGGGGGAGTCGGCCAGCGATTCGATGCGGATGACGGGGGCAATCAGCGCCTCCGCGCCCAGCGCGGCGAGCGCCTGCGCTGTTTCCACAGCCTGCGCATGCGGTCGCACCACCATGATGCAGCGACCGAAAAGCGGTCGTTTTTCCATCCACGCCAACTGTTCGCGCAACCGCACCACCTCCCCGACCACCAGCACCGCCGGCGCATCCAAGGCGTGCTCCGCCGCGCTTCGCGCGATGTGCGCCAACGGCGCGCATACGGTGCGCTGTGCCGGCAGCGTGCCATGGGCGATGACCGCGGCGGGCGTCTCCGCCGCCCAGCCGTTGGCCAGCAGAGTCGCCGCGATGGCCCCCCGACGGCGCAGCCCCATCAGCACCACCAGCGTACCGCCGTCCGGGCGCAGGGCATCCCAATGGATTTGCCCCGCATCCTTGTCCGGCGCTTCGTGGCCGGAAACGATGCGCACGGCGGCGGAGACGCCCCGGCGCGTCAGCGGGATGCCCGCACAAGCGGGGGCCGCCAACGCTGAGGTAATGCCGGGGACAATCTCAAAGGGAATGCCCTGCGCGCGCAGATAAGCGGCTTCCTCTCCGCCGCGCCCCAGCAGGAATGGATCGCCGCCTTTCAAGCGGCAGACGCGCTTGCCGGTCCGCGCAAAGTCGGCCATCATGGCGTTGAGAGCGTCCTGGGCCACGGCATCGCCGCCGGCGCGCTTGCCGGTGGCAATGCGTTCACAGGCTGGATGGGCGTGGTCCAGAAGCCTTGGATTCACCAGGGCGTCATACAGGATTATGTCGGCTTCCCGGATGCATTGCGCGGCGCGCAGGGTGCACAAGCCGGGATCGCCGGGTCCGGCCCCCACAAGCCACACCATTCCGCCGCTGGCAGGTGGCGGGGATATGCTTTCCTCAGCCTGTGTCATCACACGGTTTTCCATGATTTTGCCGTACATGGTCCATAATGGCCTGTCCGCCGCGCCGGAGCAACTCCGCGGCCAGCGCTGCGCCGAGGGCTTGCGCTTCGGCTGCCGCGCCTTCGCGCATTCCCCGCGCCATCGTTCCCTCCCACGGGTCCGCCAGCGCGGCATGGAGCACGAGACGGTCGTTGTCCACGACCGCATATGCCCCCACCGGCGCGCCGCACGCGCCGCCCAGCCCCGCAAGCACGGCGCGTTCCGCCGTCACGGCGCACCGCACTGCCGCATCCTCGATGCGGCGGACCTGCGCGACCAGAAGTTCATCGCAGGCCCGGGCGACCACGCCCAATGCGCCCTGGCCCGGCGCGGGCGGCCACGCGATGGGGTCAAGATGCGCCGCGACAGGTATCTCCATGCGCAGCCGGCGCAACCCTGCGGCGGCGAGAATCAGGGCGTCCACTTCCCCTGCTTCGCGCATCTTGCGGACGCGCGTGTCCACGTTTCCCCGGATGGGGCGGACGCGCAGGTCGGGGCGGACTGCGCGCAGGAAGGCCCGGCGACGCGGGCTGCTCGTGCCGACCACCCATCCCGTGGGACATTCCGCAAGCCCTGCGTTATTCCGGGAAAGGAATACATCACGCGGGTCTTCGCGCTGCGGCGTCGCCGCGATGGTCAAGGCCGGGGCCAGCCGGAGCGGCATGTCTTTGAGGCTGTGCACCACAAGATCAATGCGCCCATCGAGCAACGCGCCATCCAGAGCGCGGGTGAATGCGCCCGGAGACCGGGAGGCATCCGGTGCGGCCTCCCCCAGGCGATCGCCTTCGGTTTCCGTGATGACGATTTCCAGCGCAGCATGGGGCATCCGGGAGGCCAAGAGGGCCGTCACCCATTCCGTCTGCGCCAGGGCGAGGCGGCTGCCCCGGCTGCCTATGCGAACTCTCAATGGCATGGCTTTCCCTCGGACGCATGGTTTGCGCAGTATGTTGTTCACGCTTCAGCGTGCCGTTGCCGTCTTTCCCTCGGACACATGGTTTGCGCCGGTGATAATGCGCCATACCATATCGGGCGCATACGCCCCCCTGCAACCCGCAAAGTATCGCAGGGCGGGAATAACGCGCATGTTCGTGGCGTTTCAAGTTCACTGGACGTATCGGTGCATGTTGAGGCAGTGCTGTCCTGAACATTCTTGCCATAAGGCAAGACCGTTTTTATCGTGCTGTTCCCCTCACCCCACCCCTCTCCCAGC
>CAZLII010000143.1:0-8992 GCA_964559065.1 uncultured Nitrospirales bacterium
GTTTGTCATCGCAAAATGCGCCATGACTCTGGACGGCAAGATTGCCACCCGGACCGGCCATTCGCGGTGGGTGACAGGCGAAGCCTCGCGGCGCCTGGTGCATGAACTGCGCAACGAGGTGGATGCGGTGCTGGTGGGCAGCCGGACGGTGATGCTGGACGACCCCAGCCTGACCACGCGTCTCGACCGACCGGACACCCGCGACCCGGTCCGCGTCATTCTCGATGCGGGCGAATACCTGGACACAGGCCGTAAGGTTTTCCATGTGTCCAGCCAAGCGCCCACGTGGGTGGCTGTGACCGAAGACCGGGACTATCCCGCCGCCGCGCAAGTGATCCGCGTACCGCGCGGCAACGGCGGCGTTGACATGGAAATCCTGATGGATGAACTCGGCCGCCGCGAAATCATGACCCTCCTGATCGAGGGCGGCGGCACCACGCATGCCTCCGCGTTTGAGGCCGGCATTGTGGACAAGGTCCTGTTCTTTGTCGCCCCGAAGATCGCCGGCGGGCGCGAGGCCATCACGCCCGTCGAGGGAAAAGGCGTGCCGCTGATGGATGATGCCATCGCGTTGACCCACATGACGGCCACGCCCGTCGGGGAAGACCTGCTCATCGAAGCCTATGTGAAGAAAACATCATGTTTACCGGAATCATAGAAGAAGTCGGCGCGGTATCGCGCCGATCCGGCGCGCAGTTGACCATCCTGGCGCGCGAGGTGCTCAAGGACTTGAGCCTCGGCGACAGCGTCGCGGTGGACGGCGCATGCCTGACCGTTGCCGCGCTGCGCCCCGACAGTTTCGTCGTGCAGGTCTCCCCGGAAACACTGCTGCGTACCACGCTGGGGCGCCTCCGCGCAGGCCATGCCGTGAACCTGGAGCGCGCCATGCGCGCCGATGGCCGCTTCGGCGGCCATTTCATGCAGGGGCACGTGGACGGCGTAGGCAAAATCGAAAGCATCATGGACCAGGGCGAGTTCTCGCTGTGGCGCTTTCGCGCCCCCGCCGAGGTGGCACGTTATCTTGTGCCCAAGGGGGCCATCGCCATAGACGGCATCAGCGTCACCGTCATCGAACCGGAACGCGACACCTTCGGCGTGGCCGTCATTCCGACAACCATAAAGAAAACGACGCTGTCCACCAAGGGACCGGGTGATTTCGTGAACATGGAAGCCGACATGATTGGAAAACATATTTATCATTACCTCAAAGGCGGCAAGAGCGAAGGCATTACGCCGGAATTTCTGGCCCGCCACGGGTTTGATTAGGAGTGTCGCTGTGCTGACCCCGATACCGGAAATTCTCGAAGAACTGCGCCAAGGCCGTATGATCATCCTGGTGGATGACGAAGACCGCGAAAATGAGGGCGACCTCGTCATAGCGGCGGAAAAAGTGACACCGGAAGCCATCAACTTCATGGCCCGATACGGGCGCGGACTGATTTGCATGCCCATGCCCGAAGAACGTCTCAAGGAATTGGCCTTGCCGCCGATGACCGCCGACAACACCTCGCCGTTCAATACCGCTTTTCACGTGTCCTTTGAGTCCGCCACCGGCATCTCGACCGGCATCAGCGCGCATGACCGCGCGCGGTCCATTCAAGTCGCCGCAGACCCCGCTTCCACCGCGCGCGACCTGGTTCGACCCGGTCATGTGTTTCCCCTCTGCGCCCGCGCCGGCGGGGTACTGGTGCGGGCCGGGCAGACGGAAGGTTCTATTGATCTTATGCAACTTGCCGGGCTGCGACCGGCATCCGTCATCTGCGAAATCATGAATGAAGACGGCACCATGGCGCGCATGCCGCAATTGGAGGAATTTTCCAAACAGCACAACATCAAGATTTGCTCGATCGAGGAATTGATTCAGTACCGCCGCCGCAACGAAAAACTCGTGCGCCGCGCCGCCGAAACCCGGCTGCCCACGCGCTACGGCGATTTTGAATTGATCGTCTATGAAACCGAAGTGGACAATTACCAGCATCTCGCCCTTGTCAAGGGCGATGTGGCGGGGAAACCGGACGTGCTGGTGCGCGTCCACTCGGAATGCTTCACGGGAGACGTATTGGGTTCGTTGCGTTGTGATTGCGGTTCCCAACTGCATGAGGCCTTGCGCATGATTGACGCGGCCGGGTGCGGGGTGCTCGTCTATATGCGGCAGGAGGGGCGAGGCATTGGTCTGGTCAACAAGGTCCGGGCCTATGCCCTTCAGGACCAGGGCATGGACACCGTCGAGGCGAATGTCCATCTCGGATTTGACCCCGATCCGCGCGAATACGGCCTGGGTGCGCAGATTCTCAATGACCTCGGCATCACCGAAATGCGCCTGATCACCAACAACCCCGTCAAGCGCGCCGGAATCGAAGGCTACGGCCTGCGCGTCACAGGACGCGTGCCGCTGGAGATTCCCCCCAACGACCTCAACCGGAAATACCTGGAGACCAAGCGCGAGAAACTGGGACACCTGCTTGGTTGAAAGACAAAAAAGCGTCGAGAAATCCAAGACTTGAGAAAGGAGAGGCAGCATGAACATGGAATTTGAGGACCACGAACTGGTATCGGTTTTTTCCTGCGAAAACGATGAGGAGGCCGAGATCATCGTGGGGTTTTTGGAGGCGAACGGTATTGAGGCCGTGCGAAACAATGAAGTGCCGCATAGCGTCTTTCCGGTCTCAAGCGATGCGCATGTGCTGGTCAATGCCTCGGATGCGGATGAAGCCCGGCGCTTGATTCGCGAACGGGGAGCGGAAGCAAAAGAGGATGAAATGTGACGCGGACGGCACTGCGCCGAGGCGATGCAAACATGGGGAGAATGACAGATATGGCAACGGTAATTGAAGGCAATTTCAACACAAAGGGGAAGCGGTTCGGCATTGTGGCGTCACGCTTCAACGAATTCATTACACGCAAACTGCTGGATGGCGCGCTCGACGTGCTGCGCCGGCATGAAGTGCCGGACGACCAGATCTCCGTCGCGTGGTCGCCAGGCTCTTTCGAGATTCCCCTGATTGCCCAGAAAATGGCGGAATCGGGCAAATACCACGCCGTCATCGCGCTGGGCGCGGTTATCCGAGGCGCCACGCCGCATTTTGATTATGTGGCGGCGGAAGCCGCCAAGGGCGTGGCGCAGGCGATGTTGAGCACCGGCGTCCCGGTGATCTTCGGCATCCTGACGACGGACTCCATCGAGCAGGCCATCGAGCGCGCCGGCACCAAAGCCGGCAACAAAGGCGGCGACGCCGCCTTGGCCGCCATCGAAATGGCCAACCTCATGGAGCGCATCTGATCGTGCACAGCGCCATCTTGCGCCGTCGCGCACGGGAATGCGCCCTGCAGTTTCTTTTTGGCTTGGAATTCACGGGGAATTCCTGGAAAACGGACATCGGCGATTACTGGAAGCATTTTCCTGCGCGTCCCGGCGCCAAAGCCTATGCCGAACACCTGATTCGCGGCGTCTGTGAGCACCGGGAAGCGCTCGATGAGCAGATCATGGAATGCCTGGAGAAATGGACCCCAGACCGCGTGGGCCGCATCGAACGCACCATCTTGCGGATAGCGCTTTTTGAAATGACCCATGTCCCGGATGTCCCGGTAAAGGTCGCCCTTAATGAGGCGATAGAAGTCGCCAAACGCTTCGGCTCCGAAGAATCGCCACGCTTCATCAATGGTGTGCTGGACCGCCTGGCCCAGAAGATGCGCGACGCCGATACCCCGTGAAGAAGAATACAATGTTATGAAAAGTCTGCATCATGTCCTTTATTGATCTGCATTTACACAGCAATCATTCAGATGGTTCCGATTCGCCGGCGCGCGTGGTGGCGCGCGCGGCGGCCATGGGCATCTCCGGCATGGCATTGACGGACCACGACACGGTTTCCGGCGTCGCAGAGGCGGAAACCGCAGCCGGCAAAGCAGGCCTGGATTTCCTGACGGGAGTGGAAATCACCGCACAGTTTGATGGACAGGAAATCCACATCATTGGTCTGGGGGTGTGCACCGGATGTGCGGAACTGTTGTCGCCGCTGAAAAAGAACGAAACGGCGCGCAATGAACGCGCCTCGCTCGTGCTGGAAAAACTTGCCCAATGCGGCATTGCCCTGCCGCCGGACCTTCTGCGGCAATATGCGCGCGGCGCCGCCGTCAGCCGCATGCATGTCGCCCGCGTCCTCTGTGATTTGGGAATTACCTCCAGCACCCAGGAGGGGTTCGACCGTTTCCTGAATTCAGGACGCCCGGCCTACGTCCCAAAGCAGTTGATACCTGCGGAGACGACAATTGCGGCTATTCACAGCGCTGGAGGCTTGGCCTTTGTTGCACATCCCGGCTTGAGCCGCAATGTGCGCCGGCTTCTGCCGCGACTGGTGGAACTGCCCTTTGACGGCATCGAAGCCTACCACATCAGCCACAGCCGACCGGCTACGGGCGATTTTCTGGAGTTCGCGAAATCCCACCGATTGCTTGTTTCCGGCGGCAGCGACTGTCACGGCGGCATCAAAGGCGCACCGGAAATGGGCAAGGTTCGCGTGCCCCGTGAACGTCTCGGGCCGATTCTCGACGCGCTGGCCGCGCGGGCAAAGCGTTCCTAGCCAATCAGTCGGGCAAGGGGGTCACCTCGCAATAGGGCATGTCATAATGCAACAGAACCAGTCCTTCTTTGGATACTCCAGTGTTGGCGAGGTGGAGACGACGCAGGGCGCTCATTGCCTTGATTCTGGGAATGCTGGCGTTCGTAATGCGCGCCTGGCTGATCCACAGGTGTTGCAGATGCCTGAAATTGTCAAAGATGGCGAAGCCCGCATCAGTCATCGCGACGTCATACATTTCGATTTCGCGCAGCATGGTCATGCGCTCCAGATGCTTCAGTCCCTCGTCCGACACGCTGGTGCGGATCAGATGCAAGCCGCGCAATCCGGTAAGATTGCGGATATAGGCCAATCCAGCATCCGTTACCTTGTCACCAACCAGTTCCAGACTTTGCAGGTCATTACTGCTCAACATGCTGAGCGGGCGCAGGTCCGCCCCCGCTTCGTAATCCACAGCCAATTTGACTTGCGTCCCTTCCGGAATCTGCACATGACCCCGCGCGCGCGCGGATTCCTTCCACGCTTCGCCGCCCACCGGACTCCAAGGCCGCGTAAGAATACGCCCCATGCTCCGGTCCTCCGGGAAACGGAGCACCCGCGCGGGCGGTGGCGCGGTGGTTTCCGCGACAACCACTGATTCCGGGGGTTTCACGCTGATTGCGCAGTAGGGGAGCGCCTCCTGGATGGCGGTCTTGTCTCGTTCGGAAGTTTCGTGGTCCACATAGAGTTCCCGTAATTCGTTCAAACGGGCAAGATGGGCGAGATTCTCATCCGTAACTTCGATACGCGGGAGCCACAGCGACTTGATAATGCGCGGGTCCAACGCCGCAAGCGGCGACAAATCCCCCGCCGCTTCTTCCGACATCTTCAGGTGAATCGCCAGCCCCGTACGTACTGACACAACGCCGCGCGCGTCCGCGAACGGTTCCCAGTCTTTCGGGTCCACTGATTGCGCTTCCCGCGCATACAATGCGCCTATGGAATGGTCTTCGGGAAAAGACAGCGTAATCACGCGGGATTCCCCGATTTCTTCTTCTGTCCCGCGCCACATACGCTGCCATCGCATATAGAGCACAACGACGGACAACGCAATGATGGCCACAAGCGCCGCTGTCATCAGGGGGGACTGAAGTCTGCCCGCGCGCGCGCGCGAAAGCAGATATTCCGACCGCGCCAGGGCCTCATCACGTTGATCCAGCCGCTCCTGGAGTTTCTGCATCTCCAACTGCGCCTCTTCAAGCCCGCGCGATTTGTCTTCCTGTTCCCGTCGCAGTTGCTCCACCTCCGTTTCGAGATCTCCTTGCGAACTGGCAGCGTCATGGGTCACGCTGCGCAAGGATTCCAATTCCCCCCGGAGACGCGCGATGGTTTCCTCGTTGCGTTTTTTCTCATCGGCGGCTTTACTGGCGGCGCTTTCGCGTTCCTGTAACAGGGACTTGAGTCCCTCCATTTCCTTGCGGGCCTCTTCCAGTGCGAGCACATGCGCGGATTCACTCTCTTTCAACTGGGAAAGTTCGCCCAACAGGTCCTGCTCGGAACGCCGGGTCTGGTCGGTCTGCGTCTTCAGCGAAACCAATTCCTGCTGGAGGCTTTCCATGGCCGCCTGGGTTTCCGCGCCGCTCTGGGCGGCGGCTTCCATTTGCGCCTCCCGTTCCTCCAGCGTGGCCCGCAGGCGGTCCATCTCCGCGCGGGCCTCTTCCAGCGCGCGACTCTTGGCCGCTTCGTTCGCGCGCAGTTGCTCCACTTCCCGCGCCAGCGCGGTTTCCGAGGCAGATGCGTGCTCCGCCTGCGCGCGAAGCGATTCCAATTCTTCGCGCAGCCGCGCCGCTTCGGCGTCATGCTGCGAACCGCTTTCCTCGGCCTTGCTCACGGCAGCCTGCTGCGTGCTCAACTGCGCCCGTAATTGCTCCAGTTCCCCGCGCGTGCCGTCCAATTCCTGGGCTTTCTGCGATTCGTTGGAACGCAGCGCCTCGATTTCCTTCACCAGATGCTGTTCGGATTCGGCAAACTCCTGGGCCTGCGCGTTCAGCGAGGCCAATTCCTCCTGCAGGGCTGCCAACGCCTCTGCGCTCATCGTGCTCCGCTGTTCCGCGTCGGAGAGCCGCGCCTCGCGTTCAGCCAGATTCTTCTGGAGTTTTTCCATTTCGGCGCGCATCGTATCGAGGGAACCGGCCTTGCGCGATTCGTTCGCCCGCAACTGCGCCACTTCTTCGGCCAGGCGCTTTTCCGATTCGGCGGCGCTTTCCGCCTGTTTGTGCAGCGCATCCAGTTCGTTGCGTAATGCCGCCAGCGCCGCTTCGCTTTGGCGGCTGCGGGCCTCGGCCTCCAGGGCGGCCCGTTCCCGGTCTTCGAGCGATGCGCGCACATGTTCCAATTCGCGGCGCGCCGCCTCCAGGGCTTCGCTCTTGCTGCGTTCATTGCCGCGCAACTGCTCCAGTTCCTGCAACAGCGCCTGCTCGGAACTGGTGGCATGTTCGGCTTGTCCCCGGAGCGCATCCATTTCGCGCTGCATGGTCGCCATGGCCGCTTCGCGCTCCGCGTTTTTCGCTTCCGCCTCCGCCACAGCGCGCTCCCGCTCCGCAAGTCTCTCCTGCAACTGCGTCAACTGGCTGCGCGCTTCATTCAACGCTTCGTTCTTCTGGTCTTCCTGTCCCTTCAAACGCTCCAGTTCATCATGGATGCTCTTCTCGGAATTGGCGGCGTTCTCCGCTTTCTCATGCAACGCCACCAATTCCTCCTCCAACTTCAGCATCATGCGTTCATGGGCTTCGGTCTCACGGGCGGCTTCGGCCAGCGCCTTTTCGCGGTCCGCCAACGCTTTTCGCAGCGATTCCACTTCGGCGCGGGCTTTGTCCAGCGCCTCGGATTTGCTCTGTTCCCGGTCCCGCAACGCCTCTAACTCCGATTGCAGTGTTTGCTCGGAGGCGGCGGCCGCGCCGGCTCTTGAGGCCAGCGCCGTCAATTCCGCTTGAAGCGCATCAATCTGCTCGAGCAGGCGTTGCTTGTCAGCATCATCTGTCTGACGGCCCTCAAGCGATGCGCGCAGGGCAACGCCGGCGCGCTCCTGCACGGAAATGGCCGACTCAAGTCGTTCGCGTTGCGCCGTATCCAGCATGTCGGAAAGCGCAGCGGCATTCTGTCTCAGTGTCTTCAAAGAGTCCGTCCACGCGCCGATTGTGTCAACCGCCTCCGCCGTCCTGCCCAACCCCGCAAAAGATTCCGCCTTGACCCGAAGAAGTTCCGGAGAACGAAACCCCGCATCCTCCAACATGGCAATCGCTTCCAGGGCCTCGGAATAACGTCTGTTGCGACAATGCTCAACCGCCGTTTGATAATGCTTTTCGCTGATATCAGGTTGCATGCGCTTTCGTTCCCTTCAGTGTCCCAGGATAACCCTTTTGTTGCGACAAAACCCCGACGTGGCAACAAAGACCATATCTAGTGTAACATAAACAGTAGGTGAAGATGCCGACAGCGGCGCCAAGTGTTTCGGTTTGATATTTGAGATCGCATCAATACGACTCGTTACATCGGGCTGCCAAGGAGAGAAGCGTGGCCAAAGACGCTGCACATATCATTGTGACCTGCCGGTGCGGACAGAGAATGAAGGCGCCGGCGGAGGCCAGGGGAAAAACCTTCAAATGCGTGCGCTGCGGCGAAGCCGTCCGTGTGGGTGAAGCGCCGCCCGCCGCCGCGCCGCCGGAAAAAGAGAAAGACTCGGCAGGCGCTCCGCCCGGCGAACTGATTGGACAACTGCTCATACAGGCAGGGCTGGTCACGACGGTCCAACTGGAAGAAGCCCTGGCCAGACAACGAAAATCCGGCGGAAAGACCTTCGAGAACCTTATTGCCTTGGGGCATCTCACCAAGGAATCGCTCCACGAATTCCTTTCCCGCCAACCGGGCGTAGCGACGATCGAACTGCGTCGCTTTGAGATTGACCGGAAACTGGTGGAAATCGTCCCCAGGGAAATCGCACAGGAGAATCTCATCCTGCCCATAGACCGTCTTGGCAAACTGCTTACCGTCGCCATGGCCTGCCCCCTGGATCGAACGACCATTGAAAAGGTGGAGGAAATTACCGGACTCAAGGTCAAAGCCGTCCTGTGCAAACTGGACGATATTCATGCCGCCGTGAAGCGGTATTATCCCAAGCCCGATGCCATACAGGTGCGGGATATTCTCGATGCCGCTCCGGGGAAGGTTGTGCAGCCGAAAAAGGATTGGCGCGCCGCGCTTGACTCCCTGGTGACTTTGCCCCTGGACTCCGACGTAGTCACCTTGGTTCGTGAACTTGCGCATTCGGAAGATCCTGACTTGCGCATGCTTGGCGCCACCGCCGCCACGGACACCTGCATCGCGGCGGCCCTCCTGCGCGTCGCCAACAGCGCCATGTATGGCCTCTCGAAAACCAT
>CAZLII010000144.1:0-8979 GCA_964559065.1 uncultured Nitrospirales bacterium
AGGAGTACCATAGATTAAAGAAGCAACAAGCGCATGAATCTGGTCACTTGCATAGTGATATTTCCTTAACTCGGTTCAAGTTCAGTCAGAAAACGCGAACATATCACTCAGAAAAAACGCCATAATCATCCTTTCCTGCGGTTGCTGAGAACGCTTGCGGCGTACATGGCCGCGCCGATGGCGGCGAGGAGCGCGCCCCAGAAGAGGTCCATGGAAAAGGTGGGCGCGCCTTGGGACCATGGCAGCACGATGAGCATCAACACGCCGATGGCGAGGATGGACAGGCCGACCACGCGGAACGGCGAAATGGCGTCGGCGGCGGCTTCGGTTTCGCGGTCTTCCTCGCGCGCGCCGATGGGGTCCTCCAGACGCTGCATGAAGGCGTCAATGCGCGCAAGCGCGGCGGCGTCTGACGGCCGCAGCGCAGATACAAGCGCCATCACCACAAAGGTCGCGCATGCGCCGCCGAGGAAGATGACGATTTCCATTTTCCAGGCCAGCCCGGCGATGACAAGTTCCTGTGCGGCGGGATTCCACGTCATACCGAGGAAGGTGAACGCCTCCGGCTGCCGGGACACCACGAACAGGGCGACGCCCACCGCCAGGCCGACGAGGAATCCCGCGATGGCGCCCGCATTGCTGAAGCGCCGCGAGAGCAGGCCGAGCAGCATCGGAATGGCGACCGGCCCCGTGGCCACGCCGAAGAGCGTCACCATGGTGCGGAAGAGGTCTTCGCCTGAACCGTGAGCGAGCATGAACGCGGTGGCCAGCGCGATGACACCGATGAGGATGGTCATGAGCCGCCCGACAAGCACCAGTTCCTTCTGGGGGGCGTCGGGCCGAATGAAGCGCCGGTACACGTCATTGGTCAGCACGCCGGCGCAGACGTTGTAGTCACTGCTGAGCATGGACATCGTGGCCGCGAACATGGCGGCGATCACCAGCCCCAGCATGCCCGCGGGCAGGAGCATGGCGCAGAGCACGGGGTAGACGTCGCGCGGGTTGGCGAGGTCGGGCAGAAACGAGGCCGCCGCCATGGCCGGCAGAAACATCATGGGCGGGCCGATGATGTAGAGGCCGACCACGAGGAATCCCACCTTCAGCGCGTCCTTTTCCTTCGGCACGCAGAAATACCGCTGAATCAGCGGCCAGTTGATGCTGCTCCACGCCAGGCAATACAACAGGATGAGCGGAATCACATAATGCCAACCGTATTCCGGCGCGGTCAGCCGGAAGAAGCCTTCCGGCGCGCTTTCGATCATCTGCGCCAGGCCGCCCGCGCGCGCCACGGACAACGGCAGGATGACCAGGATCGCCACCGTCAGCACGACAAACTGCACGAAGTCCGTCACCGTCACCGCCCACAGCCCGCCCATGAACGTGTAGACCAGCATGATCAGCCCGGCGGCGAGCATGGTCTCGCGCATGGGAAAACCCAGCCCCGCCGAAATAAACGAGCCGATCGCGAAGATTTTGATGCCGTCGTCAATCACCTTCACCGGCACGCCCTGCCATGCGAACAACTGGCGGAGCGCCGGGCTGTAGCGCGTCTCCAGGTATTCGACCGGACTGTCAATGCGCGCGCGCCGCCAGCGCACTGCGAAGAAAAACGTACTGAACAAGGTCGCCGGCACCGCCACCCACAGCAGCGTCACACCCACCCAGCCGTAGCGGTAGCACAACGACGGATAAAAGATAAACGCCGCCACGCTGAAACTGCTCATGTAGAACGACACCCCGCTCAACCACCACGGAATCTTGTTGCCCCCGCTGAAATAGTCCTTGATCCCCCGCATGTGGCGGTAGAAATACGCCCCAATTGCCAGCATCAGGATGAAATACCCCGCCAGGACAATGTAGTCCGGCGTTTGCAGCGTGTTTTGCGTTTCCGGCATGGCAGTTCGGCGCTCCTTCCGTAAAATCAATCGGACCGATCGCTCGGACCGACCCTGTTGAGTCCCATCCCGATTCCGGATTGCTTATGCAATACATAAGTTCCCCGGATTCCGGTATGTTACAATGATGTCCACTGACAATACCATTGCGAATCAGATGCTAGAGTTATTAGCCACAAAAGGCGCAAGAGGCACAAAATTTTTGTGTTTTTTGCGCCTTTTGTGGCCAAGAGTAAAAAAGAAAGGAACGCACATGGAATCGGGACGCATCAAGGATTTGACTGATTGCATCCGGGAAACCAGTTTCGCGCTGCACAATTATCTTCGCCACGGGCACGCGGAGAAGGCGTACGAAAACGGATTGGCGCATCGTCTGCGCAAGCAAGGGTTGACCGCGAAGCAACAGCATCCCATTCAAGTGCGCGATGAGGATGGAACGGTATTGGGTGATTTTCTCGCCGACATTGTGGTCGAGGACGACATTGTGGTCGAATTGAAAGCCTGCAAGACATTGGCGGACGAGCATACGGCGCAGTTGTTGGGTTATCTCCGCGCATCAGACAAGGAGCACGGCGTACTGGTGAATTTCGGTGCGCCCAAACTTCAGATACGCAAATATATCCTTGAAAAAAATCAGCCGTAAAAAGCGTTTGGGTAATTGGCCGCAAAAGGCGCAAGAGGCACAAAATTTTTGTGTTTTTTGCGCCTTTTGCGGCCAAAAATGAAATTTCATCATTCTGGCGCTTGCGAGCGCCGTCAGCGGAAGCAGCCGAGGGAACGCACGTAGGCGACGGATTCGGCGATGGCGCGCTTGGTTTCCGCTTCGCTGAGTTCCACGCCCTTGACCCCCTCGAATTCGAGGGTAATGGGGCCTGCGTAGCCGTGTTCCCCCAACAGGCGCAGGATGCCGGGCATGTCCACCACGCCCTGGCCGACCGCTGGAAAATTCCAGGTCTCGAATTCGCCGGTGTGGTCCTTCAGTTCCACCGTGGCCACGTAGTCAATGATTTTTTTCAGTTCCGTCAGGGCGTCCGTGTCGCGGTTGTAGTAGGTGATGTTGGCGGTGTCGAAATTGACGCGGACATTGGGGTGGTTGATGGCGCGCATGGTTTCGAGGTGGATGTCCCCGTTGGTGCCGAGGTCGGGGTGGGTTTCCAAGGCGATGATGACGCCGTGGGCGGCGGCCGCATCCCCCGCCCGCCGCAGCCGTTCATAGACGATTTCCTTGGGCGCATCATGGCGCTTGGGCGACAGGAACATGTATTTCACGCCCATTTTCGCGCAGATCGCCGCCTGTGCGCCCAGTTCTTCCACGCTGGATTCCTGGGAAAGGTTTGTATCGCCCCGAATAACCACCGGGGTCAGGCCATGTTCCTTCAGTTTCGCCATGACCGCGTCCACCTCGTCCGTGGCGGGCACATTGAGCATGACATGGCGGACGCCAATGAGGGGCAGGTGCGTCCATGCGATATCCTGGTATTTACCGTAACTGGCGAAACGGCAGGCCAGCGGGTTGTTGAGTCCCTGCGCCGCCACGCCCACGGCGATCAGCGCCAAAAGACAGCAGGACAGGGCGATTTTTTTCATTGGCTCCTATACTCCGTACTTCTTTCGGGCACACAGACAGACACGGACAAACATGGACACGGCATGGGCGGAACGCCCATGCTACGGCATGCGTCACGCCGACAATTCTTTGCGATGCGCCCAGACTTTTTCGAAGGCTTTGATGTATTGGTCCACCACTTCGGGGACCTCGGAGGTGAAATACGGCAGGGCGATGCAGGTTGCGTTCGCCTTGACCGACCCCGGCAAATCGGGGATCACCGGCTTGTGGTGCCACCATTGTTCTTCCGCGTAGAGCGGCAGGGTGTGCTGGAGCGTGTAGTGCAGCGCGTCCGCGCGCACGCCCTCGGCCTTGAGCGCTTCCACCGCCTTGTCCCGTGTCATGCCCGCCTCCGCCTCGTCAATGAACAACATGTTCCAGGCGTAATGGAGTCGCTCGACATCCTTGCGTCCACTGCTTTGCTCATACAGGCCGGGAAGTTGCGTGAGCGCGTCGTTAAGACGGCGCACTTGGCGCGCACCCGCCCTGTTGCGCGCCTCCAAGTCCTTCATTTGGCAAAGGCCCAATGCGGCGGCCATGGGATGCATGCGGAATTTCAGACCGAAGCCGCAGCCCTTGTACTGGTAATAGGGGCTGTCCTGCGGGATGTTTGGCATGTCGTAATGCCCCAGAGATGAAGCCCGCTCGAAGTCCTCTTTTTCGTAGTACATGCCCATGCCGCCTTCAATCATGGGCAGCGGCTTGGACATCTGGTAACTGAAGATGGACATGCGCCCCCACGCGCCCATCAACTTGCCCTTGAGCCGCGCACCGTGCGCGTGCGCCGCGTCCTCGAGCACAATCAGGCCCTTCTCCTCGGCCCATTCGGAGATCAGGTCCATGTCCGCCGGGAGACCGATCCAGTGCACCGGCAGCACCGCCTTGGTGTTGGGGGTAAGCCGCTTCTTGGCGTCTTCCAGATCGAAATTCAGGGTGCGCGGGTTGATGTCCACGAAGACCGGCACCAGCCCGAAGAAACGCATCGGGGTGATGGTGGCGAAGAAGGTGTAACTGGGCACCATGATCTCACTGCCCGGCGGCAGGTTTAATGCAAAGAACATGCAGGCCAGTGCGCTCGTGCCGTTGCAATAGGCGCGGGCGTAGGGCATGCCCATGTATTTCTGCCACTCCTCCTCCAGTTTCCTGTTCGGGTTGTAACTCGGGTTGCGCAGCAACTCCAGCATGGCGGCTTCTTCATCCGAACCATACAGCGGCCACTTCGCCGCCGTGGCCGCTTCGGAAGCGGTCACCGCCTTGGGTCCGCCCTTGATGGCCAGTTGTTCGACGGCGCCCCGCGCTTTCGGCTGCGCCGCCAACGCCAGTCCCGCCGCCATTGCGCCGGTGGACTTAAGAAAAGTCCGCCGCGTCGTTTCATTCGGATTGAGCATATCTTCGTGTTTCATGATGAACACCTCCGTTCTCAAGACTCCCTCGTTACGCCAGACCGGGCCACTCCGTCTAAAACCCGAGGCTTCCACTATCATATCCCCCATTGGCGCCGGTATCAACCGTTTTGCCGGACGTTGTCGCCGGAGATCCCCGGTCTTGTCTTCTTTCACACGAAACATTACGATACTCCTGAAAAATGGGATTGGGCAAATCTTCTTGAAAAAAGGGACAAAAAGGACTGAAAGGACCGAAAGGACACTTAAAGACAGAAGGATAAGAAGGTGGAGAGGATAGTTGATGGCGAACACCTTTTCCCTCCCATCTCCTTGCTGTCCATGGGATGCTTTTTTCATAAAGAACCACTGTAAACGCCGGTCATAGCCGGAGCCTTGGAGTCATTCATGCGTGAAGTTGTCGTGGTGATCCCCTGTTACAATGCCGGGGACCGCGTGAAAGCCGTAGCGGAGGGGGCCTTGCAACTCGTGGACCGGGTGCTGGTCATCAACGACGGCAGCACAGACGGCTGCATTGATCCCCTGCGCGCGTTGCCGGTGCGCCTGATTCATTTCGACGTCAACCGGGGCAAGGGCCACGCGCTGCTTTCGGGTATCCGCGCGGCGCTGGAATATCCCGACGCACCCACCGTCTGCCTCATGGACGCCGACGGCCAGCATAACCCTGGTGAAATCCCCAAACTGTACGAAACGCTTCAGCGGGAAAACGCCGACCTGGTCATCGGTTCCCGTGAATTCCACCGAGGCGCGGTTCCCTGGCGCAGCCGCATCGGCAACCGGGTGACCGCCGTGGTAACGGCGATGCTGCTTCGGCGACGGCTTCCGGACACCCAGTGCGGGTTCCGCGTGCTTTCTCGGTGCTTTGCGGAATCGGTCGCCGCGGAAGTGTCGGGCGGACGCTATGAAACGGAGATGGAGATGATCGTGCATGCCATCCGCGGGGAGTTCCGGGTGGCTTCCGTGCCGATTGCCACAATCTATGAACCCGGTAACCGTTCTTCCCATTTTCGGAAAATCAGCGATTCCTGCCGCATCTACGCCCGCCTTCTGCGCGCCGCGCTGCGACGGTCCCGGCGGTAATTCCATTTGTCATGCCGGTCAACGTACCCCGCCTCATACAGTCACCCATTCACCTTCTCAAAACGTTGTACTGAGGGGGCGAAAGCCTTCAGAAGAGGTCAGGCCGTGGTCATACAGGATGTTTTTCTGCGAAATACGGTATAATCTCTTTACATAGTGGCGTTGGCAAAGGGATATTCTTCCATGAATTCGGGTAATATCAGGTCGCAGAGCGGATGGCACGGCATGCTTGCATTGGCAGTGTGCCTGTTGGCCTTGACAGCGGCGGCGCAGGACGAGGACCTCAACCCCATAGACATGCAGTTAGTTCGGCAACACCCTGCCGAATACCGTGCCGGCGTGCCCCTGGAAATCATCATCACCATCAGCGCCTATAATGCGGAGAACCTGACGGCGGTCGGACTGTACGAAACCATGCCGCCGGGATGGGAGTTTCTCGGCATGCGGGGCATCACCGGCCAACCGCCCGCTGTCGCGCCGGCGGAAGGCGAAACCGGGGTTCTGCAATTCGCCTGGATTCAAACGCCTGAATTGCCGTTTACCTTCGGCTATACCGTCCTGCCGCCGGCCGATGACGACGGGATGAAGGTTATTTCAGGCCAGATCGAATACCGCGAATTTGGCAGCGCCCAGTATTCCACGCCGGTCATCACGCAAATCGGCGGCCCGGACGGGCGGCCCCCTGTTGTCACGCTGCTGGGCGACAACCCCATGAGCATTGAGCAGGGCACGCCTTATATTGAGCCTGGATTCACGGCGCAAGACAACGTTGACGGGGATGTTTCCAATCTTGTGCGCATCATGGGTGTCGTGGATGTGAACCAGCCAGGGCAATATGTTCTGACGTATATCGCCAGTGACCGCGCAGGGAACCAGTCGGAACCGGTGCAGCGTATCGTGCGGGTGGTGCAGGCCGGTAGCGGAAGCGGCGTGGACGGACATATTCCCGCCAACAGCGGCTACTTCGGCGGCGGGGGATACCTCGATCCGGACACGCAGAGCCAGTTGATTGCCGCACGCAGGCAACGGGCCGTGGGCGCGCCGGTGCAGCCGTCGCAGGCGTCGCAGGCACAGTCCGCCCAAGGGTCTTCCGCGGCCGAAAAAGCCTTCTCGGATGCCCAGGCCAACAGAGATTCAAGTGCCGCTGCCGGCGCGCGCGCCTCCTCCGGCGACATCGCCGCCCCGGACAGTTTCATGCCTGACCCGGAGAGCCGGAACCGGCGTTTGACGGCGCAACAAGGTTCTGCCAATGCCAATGCGCCGAGCCTGAGCAAAGCATCGAACGCCACAGACGGAAAATCGCCGGCCCCTTCGTCCGGCGTCGCTGAACAACAGGAAAGCAGTATCACGCCCTCGCCGCAAGAAATGCCCGGCGCAACGTCAGAAATGCCGTCTGAGCGCCCAACCGACAATGCTGCTGTGGCCGTCATCGCAGAGACAGCGCCCCCTCCCCCCCCACCATCCCCCATGCCCGCCCCCGGCATGTGGGACGCCATCGCCCTTACCTTGCGCAGCATGGGACCCGCCCAGTGGGCGATATTCGGCGTGGTCATGGTGATTGTCGCGGCGTTGATTGTGTTGACGACCATTGCCGGCAAAACCGCCTATACCGGACCCGCCCGCCGGAGCAACGGCCATGCCCGTTCCACTCCCGGCGAAAACCCGCCCGCCGGCGCGTGAATCCTTCGCGATTTTTCTGCACACGCTGAAAAATCGTATGCTATCATCTCACCTCGTAGCGATCATGCTGACAAGGGAAGGAGTGTCTCTGGAATGTCCTCGGAAGATGTCGTTATTGACCTGCGCAGCGACACGGTCACGAAGCCGACTCCGGCCATGCGCGAAGCGATGGCCCGCGCCGAGGTGGGGGATGACGTCTATGGCGAAGACCCGACCGTGAACCGCCTGGAGGAATATGCCGCCGCGCTGATGGAAAAAGAGGCGGCCCTGTTCCTGCCGACCGGCACCATGGCCAACCTGACCGCGATCCTGGCGCAGACCCGGCCCGGCGAGACGATTATTCTCAGTGAAGAATCACATCCCTGCCATTACGAGGGAGGCAATGTCGCCATGGTCGCCGGGCTGATGACCCGCACCGTGCCCGATCCGCTCGGCAAGATGAGCGCAGCGCAGGTGGCGGCCCGCATCAACCAGGTGGACG
The DNA here is from genome assembly GCA_964559065.1 of uncultured Nitrospirales bacterium. Classification (GTDB taxonomy): domain Bacteria; phylum Hydrogenedentota; class Hydrogenedentia; order Hydrogenedentales; family CAILVY01; genus CALEDJ01. The sequence continues at coordinate 8,146 of CAZLII010000144.1, forward strand.
ACCCCCACTATTCCCACACCACCCTGGTATCCATCGAAAACACCTCCAACCGGGGGGGCGGCGCATGCTACGGGGCGGACGAGATGGCCGCCATCGGCGCGCTCTGCAGCGAACGCAACCTGCGGCTGCATTGCGACGGTGCGCGCATATTCAACGCCGCCGTCGCCATGGGTGTCTCTCCCGACGCATATGCCCGCCCCTGTGACACCCTGTGCTTCTGCCTCTCGAAGGGATTGGGCGCGCCCGCAGGCTCCATTCTCGTGGGCGACAGCAAGACGATCCACGCCGCGCGGCGCTTCCGCAAGATGCTCGGCGGCGGCATGCGCCAAGCCGGCATCCTCGCTGCCGCGGGCCTCCATGCCCTCGAGCACCACATCCCCGACCTCAAAGAAGACCATCGCCGCGCCCGCGAATGCCGCACCGCGCTGGAGGCGGTGGGCGTCCGCTTCCCGCTTCCCTCCCCCACCAATATCCTTTATGTCGAATCCCCGGACGCCGCCGGCGTGGTGGCGCGCCTCGCGCGCCTCGGCGTCCGCGTCAATCCCCCGCGCGGCAACCGCTTCCGCCTCGTCTTCCAACGCGACATCACCGACACCATGCTGCAACGCGCCATCGCCGCCCTCATCGAGGCGATGGCGTAGTTATTTCCTCGCGCGTTACTCGTTACACCGCTCCCGCGGTGTAACGCATACCAGCGGCGCTCCTGCACCGCATACACGACACTACTCCGGCGATTCGGACCAGTCAGACCAGTCGGACGGGTCGGACGGGGTATGGGCTGGAGACCTTCGGTCGTCTTTGTGGCGCGGTCGGGAGACCGGCCACAACTCAAAC